>NZ_JBBHKS010000018.1:0-92409 GCF_037389975.1 Stygiolobus sp. CP859M
TCGTGAAGGACAACGTGGTGTCTGAGCTCAAGTCCAACCGGAGGCTCCTCAGGGTCGAGTCGGCCCGGGGGACCCTCGAGGAGGTGGAGGGACACCTCCGAGTGGGAGACTTACCCCCCGGCGTCTACTACGCCGACCTAACCTTGGGAGCCCAAGTGATTACGGTAAAACTGTTAGTCCAAGAATATAAAGGTGACTCCGGTACACACGTTAGGTACCTCTACACGACCGATCTCTCGCTCAGCGAGGAGGAGATGGAGGAGGCATGGAGGATGAGGTGGGAGATCGAGAAGCTCCACAGGGACGCCAAGGCCCTTGGACTGGAGGACTCTTCGTTCTGGAGGAGAGAGAGGCTTCAGGGTTACCTCACGATCTTCACCATCATGACCAATGTTGTCAGGGAGCTGGTGGGGGCTCTTAACCTGAGGAGCGTGGAGGCGTTCCTCAGGTTCGTTGAACGTTATTTAGGTGGACCGCCGGGGCTGATGAAAATCTTTAAGTTACGTTAAAGTCCCATAACTGCTGTTTCTTAATTTTTTCAAATTGGATAGCAAGAGTGTAAGCCATTTAAACCACCTCCAGAACTCCGGTCATATTTGTTGAAAAAGCGTAACCCGCGTATTCGGGTTCATACCACGTATAGTTACCTTGTGTAGTAGGTGCAACGAAGTATACGTAACTCGGTATTCCGGGTACTGCATTAACGTTTATGACACCATTTGGTAAACGCAAGTATATCCCGGTTATAACTTGCGGCGAGTTAATGATCAGAACTATTTGTTGTCCGGGAGTGACTTTGATTAGGTTAGGCGAGTAATAGTATTGATAAGCTGTCATATTAACTACGAGAATGCCGTCGACGACTTCGGAAGTATGGTTTACTGGAGGATGTGCATTGAAATATGTTACAGCCTCCTGAGCTTGTTTGGGCATACCACTGTAAAGTGGTAAACCATATCTGAAGCTTACATTAGTGCCTGCCTGAATTTGGACTATTTCCCATGAGAAATAACCTAGACTTATTGCAAGCATAACGATAAACCATACCGTTTCGGCTTCATGTTTTATTTTATCAGCTAATGTTATTTTCGTTCACCTAAATTCTATTGTAATTATCATTATATTTAACTTTTTCTGTGATTTATTTATTTTTGAAATTTAGTTTATATAAATAAAATAATTTAGCATTATAAATGTAAATTTAACATAGTTTAATCTGTGTATTAAAGATTTACATTAAACATTATGAATAGTTTTAATCATCAATAAGAACAATATTGTAAGTTTGTAAAGATATAAAATAAAAATTTAAAGATTTCAACTATAACTAAATTTGTGAAAAGAAATGAAACCTTTCGTTCTCGAAAGGGATGACCTAATATTTTTACACCGTCTCATTTATAAAATGAGGAATCCACCTACAAAATTCGACGAGAAAGCGTTCATAAAGAAAGGGAGAGACTATCTTTTTAAATATGCTGAAGACAACGTAGGCCCGTTAAGCCCCGAGAGGAGGATGTTCTTAAAAGGACTACTAATAGGAATAGGAGCATTGGCTGTGGTTTCCGTACTACCCGTTCTCGGTTACTTAAACCAACCGGAAATTACACTTAAGGATTTTCCGTGGATGATAGTAACAGACTCAAACGGAAACCCAATAGAGGCCTCTAAGCTACCGGTAAACAACCCAGCGATTTTAGTCTTTCAATACCCTATGCAGGGCGATATAACTTTCTTGATCAACATTGGTGATAAGAACGGAAACCCAGTGGCGGTACCGTCTACAACTGTTACAATCCCAGAAAATGGTGCAACGTATACTTTTCCAGGGGGAGTAGGGCCAAATAAGTCAATTGTAGCTTATAGTGCTATATGTCAACATCTCGGTTGTATTCCTCCAGAAATCCATTATTATCCGCCTAATCTAGTTCAGCCAAATGGACCTTTCCCTAACTACATCCCCTCTGATGTATACAACATAATCGTATCCCAAGGCATTAATTACGGGGTTATACATTGTGATTGTCATGGCTCCACTTACGATCCATATAAAGGTGCTAGTGTAGTGACTGGACCGACTGTAAGACCCTTGCCTTACGTTCAACTCTATTGGGACCCAAACACTGACTATCTTTATGCCGTTGGTATGAACCCTAACGCCCCTGTTATTTTGGGCAGGAGTAATGATTTGTCTGGGTTCGCAACTCTTTCAAGCTACGACGAGAACACAGGGTGTAGTAAGTTGCTACTGCAAAAAGGACAGACTCCAACGAATTGTTACACAAGGTTATTAACAAGTTTTGGAAATCCGTTCCAACAGCAGGGGTGATAAAATGACCAAGTTGGGTCTTTTCGTTCTCGGATTAATCTTCGGGGGAACTATTGCAATGGCACTATTTATAGCGTATAATATAATCTGGGAGACCTTCCCGGTGAAATAAATGAATAAGAGTTTATTTGTTTACACCTTGTTAGCCTCTCTAGGATTCATCTTTTTTGTGTTCTTATCAATTCCCTTTAACTTCTTTACAAACAATACTGTTGGTGTTGAGTCAGCTACGATCTTTGCAGCCGGATTTTACATGCTCTTCGCTTCGCTTCTATTTTTATACCTATTTAGAAAGTTAAGGTAAAATTTTTTAATTACACTTGTATAGTATTTTTTGATGAGTGTAACAAATTTTATAAATAGAACCATAAGCTTAATGTATTCTGAAAATTACATCCTAATGCCTACCACATTCCAACTTATAGTTCTCATCGTACTTTACAGTGCAGGAATGGCAATCCCTATCTTTAACTTAGGGCTTGTAGGTAATGCGATAACAGCCCATATATATGGTGCGGCAATTGTTGTAATACTAAGCTTTTTCATAATTGCTGCTGCGATGCGCAGTAATAACCTTAAGTTGAAAGCTCTAGGATTACTTAACGTTTTATTCTGTATATTTGCTGCATTTGAGGGATTATTCTATTTCGGCGGTTATACAGACCCTATGTATGCATTAATGATGGGTATCGGATTTTTAGGTGTGCTATTTTCATCTACGGCGATCACCGTGGAAGTAACCCAGAAGAGTCAATATTATATGAGTATATAGCTAAACTTTTTTAACTATTAATTATTAACATATTTTTGATAAGTATGGCACTTTATCAAAGATCAAGAATAGTACCTATATTTGCAGGCTTAGAACTCCTTTCTTTAACGTTTCTTTTCGCTTTCGGTTTAGCTACTCTACTTTATGATAAATTTCCTTTAATTAACGCTTATCAATCAGCACTATTATCGCTCCACATAAGTTTCGCAATGCTTACAGCTTTTCTGGGTGTTGCGTTATTTGCTCTAGGGACGATAAGTAAAGACAAAGTGCTTTTTTACCTATCAACCGCCAATATCCTATTTATAGGAATAGCTGCAGCCGGAGGTTTATTGTTCTACTCGAGTTTAGACCCAATATACTCTTATATAATGGCCCTGAGTTTCGTGGGATCTTTCTTTAGTACTACAGGGTTTTTCTTCAGATCGCTATAAAATCCGAGCTTTTTTATTTATTCTAAATTTCTTTACAAAAAATGAGGTTAAGGGGGCGAAAAGCCTCGCCAAGGGGATGGATAGTCCTGTATTTAAATACTCCTTTTTCAGAAATCTTTTAGCGACACTAATGACGCTCCTTATATAAAACATATTAGTCAGATCTGGGTAATACAGATCTGACTGGGGTGTAGGCCGTGACGCTCCTTGGGCTTAAAGCCCGATGGGGAGCTTGGCCGCCTCCAACTCGGACCGGAAGTTGGGCAAAAAGCCCGAATAAAACATAAGGGTGAGTACAATTGGAGGCCCCCAGTTGCAGGAATAGACGTATCAAAAGATAAATTAATTGTACTAAAATAAGCAGTTTAACATTAGTGAGTAAAGCAGGTTTCATGGCGTAAGTAGTGTGGACTATGCTCAATTTTTAAGGAAAGTTTTTATACCGGAAGCTCCCCCAGCTCCCCCAGCTCGATCGAGGGTTTAGTGGGACTTTGGGAGGAGCAACCATTATCTTTCCCTCAAGGGACTAGAGGTTATGGATGAAAGCCCTCAAGGGGCTCTCTGGCTACCCGACTGCCCACCAAATGTAGTCCCGAACTGATGGTGGGATCGATGAACCGCCCTGAGAGAACCCTCGCCCTTCCACGGTAGACCCAAAATCACCTCCTTAAAAATAAATCTATAGTGTAAATAAGTGTTTCCACTAGATTAATTGTAAAATTCTCCGGATTGAATAAATCTGGAAAAAATAAAAGAATTAATAATAATCTAAACTCCTCTCTCCCCATCTCATCCTTGATTACGGTATATAAAGAGTAGAGTACAAGGGCTAGTACGAAGATCAACGTGCGGAAAACAAACTTAGTAGAACTAGTAAATGGGAGAAAAGCCTTAATGTTCCTATATGACGTCTCTATTGGACCTCTCACCTTATTGTACAAATCCAACACTTCCCTCTTGGGCAAGTCTAGATTAGTAGCCCTAGCAAAATAAACAAACCTCTTCTTCTTTCTCCTCACTTTTTCCCTGCTATACACGAGAAGTCTGAACTTGACTTGCTCATCCTTCCTATGCCTCTTACTATTAGTCTTGTAATCACCATCAAACTCCTCATAAACCTTAACGTAACCAACCGGGACAGCAATTATGTAATTAAACTGTGAAATGAAGTTGATCACGTCAATAGTGTAGAAACCGGCATCAAGAGTTATCAACCTTATCTTGAATCCCATTGCAACAACTTGCTCCACGAGGATCTTCACTATCTCGTCCTTAGTCATACCGTTCACTTGCGGAATAAAGGCAAGTAAAAGTATTCTCCCCTTATACTTGGTTGTTGCAGTTGCGTAGTTCCACGAGTTTCCCTTCTCTGAACTTCCGAGTCCTTTCACTGGTCTCCCGTACCACGTCTTGGTTGTCCAGTCTATTGAGAGGTCTACCTCCTTTACTCCCTTCAGTACTTCTAAGGATATTTTTCTCACTCTTTCCAATAGTTTTTCAATTACTTCTATCCCTTGTTTTTCTACGTAGTTCCTCACGGTTTGTGGGGATACGTCATACGCTTTGGACTTGCTCTCAACAGAGTCGTTCCACAAACAAGCAGAGATGAGGGTTTTTGCTACCTTTTCTCCTTTCTTTCCATTAAAGTTTAGCATGGAAAGTAATTTATATCCTATTTGTTGAATGTTATTTTGGTGAGGGAGACCGGGTATCACCATCTTGGTTAATCACACGGTAATACTCTATCTCCCTCACCTTAAACCCTTTCTTCAATTCTTTGCACTCTTATAAATTTCTTTATCTTCACGGATTAGATATTATCCTATCAGAAATATTTTTTCTAATATGATTTTGGGTCTACCGTTCCAGGGCCGGGAGGGAGTCAGTGTCTCTCCATCCCCCGTTTTAACTGTAACAACTTCTGGGTTGATACTGGAAATTGGACTTCACAAACGAGTTTTCGGAGCCAGAAGATTATTAAAACTACTATCTTTTTGCCTTGAGGTTTAAGTAAATAAGTCTTGTTTTTTAATAATATTAGACTAATTTCAAAGATATATTTTTAAAGCCTAAATTCAAAATATTAATAAATGTCACAAATTACTTTCCAAAAAATACCAGGTTTATTGGCAGTTTACCGTTTTAGCGGTGAACACTTGGAGAAGATTTATGGAATGGACATCACTAAAGTGGACTTATCTAAGTTAGCTAAGATACTTAAGGAAAACATGGAAATAGGAAAAGAAGAGGCTAAGAGACTTAAGCTATTAGATCCCTTATTAGGATATGCCATGATAGTCGATGATTTAGGACTTGCGGTAATTAAGGACATGGTATATTTTGTAAGGGCTAAGGAGACTAACTGGGACTATGTAATAAAATTCGCAATCGAGAATAGCGGAGGTGTTTAACATGACTTTCAAGGGCTATGTTGGACATATCAAATTTGACGACCAAGGAAATGTGATAGAAAGCAAGAACGTGGAGAATCCAAAGGAGTGGGCTGAGATAATAAAGTTCAACGTCAAGAAGGGCAATGAGGAAGCAAGGGAATTAGGTTTCGGCCACATGAACGGTTTCGCCATGATCGGAAAGGATTACTCCCTTACTTTCATGAAGAACGGAGCTTACTTAGTTAAGACAAGAGAAGTAGACTGGCATGACCTATTCGTAAAGTACACGTATTCTTATACCACACTAATTACGGGCTTATTCCTTACTATTCTGTCGATAATAATATTCCTGATAGACGTAACACCCGCCATTAATTATATACCTTACTTTAACCAACTTGCACCAGAGCCTAAATTTTTCATTCCTATACTCATCCTTCTAGTTGGAGTAGTACTCTTAAGTATCTCTAAATCTAAGTTTAACTATAGGCTGGAGTGACGAAGTTAACTAATTTTTTCCCACTTACTAAAAGATAACGCATTTGCTTCAGTATATTCTACAAGTTTAAATTTCCCCTCTTCCATCTCCTTTCTTATCTTCCCTCTAGTCATTATAGGATCTACTATTAGAACAGTACCTTGACCTTCAAGAACTCTCCTTATCTCAGAAACAAGTACTTTCATTATCTCTCTTTTTAGGTTGTAAAAGTACATTACGCTGTAAACTAGAGAGAAACTATTATCCTTAAAGGGGATTTGAGGGAGACCATAAAACAAATTCACTCTGGCACCATACTTTCTTATTAATCTCTCAGCCTCATCCTTCTTGAAATACTTCCAGTCGTCAACTCCGCTTATCTCCTTATTAAGTTCTAAGGAGAGATAAATAGGGATCAGACAGTTACCCGGAGCTATGTCCAGAATCCTCTCTTTTTTTATGTCAATCATTGAGGAAAGTTTCCTCGCAATATATGCCTCTTCATCTATCGTAATGCCCATCCTCAATACGGGTTGGAAGTCATTTACGTCTATCATAATCATTAACATTGTGGTGATTAAATTAAAGCTTTTTAATATAATTTAACAAAAACGGAAAAACTGCACCTAATGTTTACGCTCTTTTTTCGTGAGCCTAAAGGAGATCAGGAACCTACTGAATGCTATGAGCAGGATTATGGAGGCCAAGTATAAAAGAACAGACATGCTGCTCACTCCGTTGATTAATTCGATGATGACCTCCCTTAGGACGAAGCTCATGGTAGCGTCCATAACGTATACTACACTCCTCCCTCTCCCTTTTCCAAAGTCTACTATACTTTGAAATAGCTCAAGAAGCACTACAACAAGAAACGCGTTACCGACAAGTCCGAATATCTCGCTCAGCAGGCCTGAAGGAATTAACAAGAAAATGTCTATTACTGTGTACACTATAACTATTCCTATAGCTACAAGTAGAATAACCTCTATGATCTTTGCAATGTATTGGACAATCTTCTCTTCGGGTAAATAGAAATGAAATCTCCTTTTTGTACCCTTACTTTCGCCTTTCACTTCACTCACTGTTAACAGTCTCGATATAAAAAGTGAGTGCATCACTCCGACAGCAGATACACTACTTCTTCAAGTTTGTAGGTCAAGTTTAAGTAGGGTACTATGTGTTCTTTTACGATATGTTCGGGGAAGTTAAATCGGTCTTTAAGTTCTTTTATTTCCTTTCCAAACAGCTTATGTTTTATAGACGGATTATAAACTAAATTAGTGGTAATAGTAACTACCGTCTTGCTAGTTATCTCTTGTGACATAATCTGCATATTAAGTTCAAAAGTGTTTTCATCGTCTTTACCTTTATACTGAACTCCACCGGTAATTATTTCAGGCCCTTTTAATGTCCCGATTAGAGTTTTAATACCGGTGTCTGGAGTGCCGAAAACATATAAGACCTTGTAGAGTTTGGGGATTTTATCTTTAAGTGCTTGCGAAGGACTTACAAACCTACTGAGGTTATCATCATAAGCTTGAAGAATTACAGCATGGGAGATAACTCCACTAAGTCTAAAAGGATCAGTAAAGATTTTCATGATTTCAGATCTAGGTGAATTGAGAGTGAGCCTAACGGAATTTAACATATAGTATGTTTTTTTAATTTCTTGTATATAAACATTATTATCCTAAATTCAATTATTTAAGAGTAAGTAAAAGCTCTTTAATTTCTGATCAGAATTGATTATTAAGGTAACTGACTATTAGAAATAACTTTACTCCAATATAATTCTAAATGTTAATCCCTGGTATTCTCCCTTTTATTCTTAATTTTCTTAATGATCCCCACATAGTAGCTGTGTTTTCAGATATCACCGGCATACCTAGATCTTCATATAAATAAGTCACTGCCTCATAAGTAGACAAAGCAGTACATGCTATGTACACCGCGTCAGCATTAATCACCCTATCTATATTTCTCTTAACCAGTCTATACACCGTGAATACGGGAGTGTTTGAAATATCAACGCCTTTTACCTTACCCAAACCGTCGTAGCCTATTACTTCAAAGCCCTTAGACCTCCAATATTCGACCTCTTCCAACGTCCTTTCCTTAACGTACGGAGTACCTACCCATATTTTCTTCACTTTAAGTTCCTTTAATAATCCGTATACCTCCTCCTCGGGTATTATGACTTCTTTTTTTATTGCCTTCCTAATTACATCAGCGTGTTTATGGGTCCCGTATGTCCTACCGTATACAATAATGTCAGACACCTCCTCGAGTAAAGAAGAAACATATTTTAATTCCCTCTCGAACTCCTCAACGTTTTCAGGCTCACATCCCCTTGTGGGCTTCATCCTGGTTGAGTGAATTGTCACCCCTTCTGGAGCCATTTTCCACATATCATACTCCATTGCAGCGTTATTTGCGGGTAAAATTAGACCAATTCTTCCTCTTCCTCCGGGCATTTTAATCTTTAAGAGGTGATCACAATTAAAGTAATTGTTGAATGCAAGAAAGCTAATACTGAAAGAGATAAAGTCCTTTTTTCAGTACGAGAAAAAAGGAGATAAAGAGCTATTAAAGGAAGTACTGAAGAACATCCATTACGATGATGGTTATGTAATTATAAGAAATGAAAAGATTAAGGTTGAAAACATAGAAGATACTGTTGGAGTATTCTTAGCCAACATACCATATGTAATACTCGGTGAAGGGGAATTAAAGGAGGATCTACCAGAAAAGGTGAAAAAGATCCAATCTGACGCTCTTAAACTAATATCCTTAGGAATAAACGAGGTAGCCACGTTAGAAATTTACCTAATTCTAGAGATGAGTTTAAGAGCACTTTACTCTGAGTACTTGTCCGGTGGAGTTACTATAAAGTACAAGGACAAGAAGGTAAAAGTAAAGGGGTTAGACTACAGAAAGTTAAAATTATACATACGGAGGAAGGGCTGGAGCAGGTACAAGGTTAAAGTTAACGGTGAGACCTTTCCTTTCTCACAAGGTTCTTTGCTGTCATGGGCTGAGAAGTTTATGGACGAGAAGCTTAGTTTGACTTTTCGTCTTTCCATTAACGTGAGGAACCTTTTAGCTCATGGAGAGGTCGAATGGAATCTTTTTCCTACTATAAGTTCTGTAAAATCAGCTTCTTACGCCTCGTGGCTCCTCTTTACCAAGTTTAGAGAGAATTATGAATAATCGGAAATATTTAGTCAGATTTTTCAGTATATTGAACATAATTTTGGAGGAAACTTTAGTATCAATGAGACTTTTCTTATACTGTTTTTGTATATAACGAGATTGAGATTGAGATAGTATCTTTGATATCACCCTTATAACTCTAACAAAATAGAAGTAAAATTTTTAAGTTTCTTATCCTATTACATGTTGATGACAGAAACTGTAATGGGAAGAAAAAAGAGGACAAGGTACGAAATTATACATGATATACTATCTCAATGCGAGAACGGTGCAAAGAAGACTTGGTTAATGTACAAAGCTAATCTAAGCTATGAATTAACAAACAACTATATAAACAGGCTCGTAGAGAAAGACCTAATAACCTCAAAGGACGGTCTGTATTACCTCACTGATAAGGGTAAGAAATTATTAGAGCTGCTCAAAGAGTACAAAGAGAAGAAGACAGCACTAGACAAAGTAACTGCTCAGATTAAGGAAATTTACGGAGAAGACTGAAAGGATTCTTTATTAGTACATATAAGGTATTTTAATTATCCTTTTTATTTTTCTTTTCGTATATCGTCTTATGGACATAGTCATATTCACTTCAAGTAGAGAAGCTGAAATCGAAGAACCGGTGTTTTGTGATAGAGATAGCGTAAAAGTGGACAAGACAAAATGTGTAGGAAAAAGCATAAACATAGCCCCCATTCTATCCCGCTATTTAAAGGACTTAGGGTATAAAGTGACCGTAGTAGATCCCTTTGCTGATGATGTATCTTACGAGGCTGATGAGGTGATAAAAGGAGACTCCTTTAAAGTACCTGACGAAGTAGTTAAGGACAAATACGTCATAGTAGCTACAAAACATGTTTACGACACCTGGGCGATAATGAAATCCATTTTAGGAGGGGCTAAAGAGATAGCGGTCGTTATGAGCATAAAAAGGTCTAAGGTCATCATGAAAAGGCTTATACAAGCCGGAATAAGTATAGAACAGCTCAAAAAGCTGAGAATACCTGCCGGATTAGACATAGGGGCTAAAAGCGATAAGGAAATCGCTCTAAGCATCGTGGCTGAAATACTTGCAGCCGAAAGAGGCGGAAGTGGAAGACCCTTAAGGGAAGTAAAAGCTTTCGAAAAGATATTCGAAGAATTAAAGTGAAACTGTTTGCTAAAGAATCTTTGACCCTTCAAGTAGTCAACTAGTTCAACTGCTTTCACTTTCCCCCAAAATTTCCAAAATGTATCTATCCACGATCTCCTGGGCGACCCTATCCAACTCAGCTTCACCTACGAAAGGTACTAACATGTCTTCCTTATGTAAGTAGTAAGCAAACTTGACCTTTTCGTTCTTATTCCTTATAAAGAGATCCAATACATCAGTCCTCTCACACTCAGCTTTTAAACCTAAAGGCTTCAGGTAATCTACACCCTCATATACTAAATCGCCGACCTTAACAATCACCTTATCGTTCATGAGAATTTCTATCAGCCTCTTCCCCTCTTTGTCATAATATACTTTTCTGAATACCCTACCATCAGAGGTGAACCCCGTTAGAACCAATTCCATAGACTATAACATTTCCGCTATGTAATCTTAAATACTTTTTAATCACTTCCAACGCCTTACTGTGGGTTATGTTTATAAAATATCATCCATAAGTTTTCTTTTTACCACCTCCCAGCTAATGACTGGCTCTGCTCATGAGGGCGGAAGTGATAATGAGATTCGGATGAGAAGATAGGATTTATCCCTCGACTAGTTCTAGCGAGTTGAGCTTAAATATGTTATGATCCATTTAAAAGGGATATTCGTCTGGCGGGATTAGAAATAATTAAAGAAATTAAGTTACACCACGCGTAAATACTAGAGTAGTCCCCCTACCTTTTAACCGTTTGTTTTACTTAACCTCTTCCTAAGTTCTTTTTCGCAAGTCCTACAGCACGTATAGTATATCCTCTTACCTAACTTAAAAGTGATGGGATCACCCCTTATCTCTCCCCCGCAGTAGTCACAACGAAGCTCGCCTCTTATAACTGTCACCGTATTCACCTTCTGGGTTGAAATAAAGTATTCCTTCTCGTCCTCAACTTTACTCAGAATCTCCTCTATTTCATGTAGTTTTCCCCTTGCTAGCGAAATGTATTTACCGTCTATGAGTTTATAACACTCCGCACTTCCTTCTATGCACTGACGAGAAATTAAAAATAGTATCAGTTCTCCCTCTTCCTGATAATCCACTGTAAACTTAACGCCCTTATCCTTTAACGATTTAATCACCTTCGCAACGGTAGCCCTACTTACGCTTAATTCCTTAGCTATACTACTGGCACTCCTCCTCCCGTCTTCTCTAAGCATTTGGAGCACTTTGTATTCTAACTGAGAGAGTTTACTCCTTTCCATAATGTAACTTAAATCCGTGCTGATAATATACTTTGTCTTTATATTGACCGTGTTACAAGACACTTTTTTACAAAAAGCTACACGATTACGTATACAATTTTACGTTGTAAACGTTAGCTTAAAAATTTCTCCTGTGGATTTATAGATTATGACGCATATATGTCCCGTATGCGGTATGGAAGTAGACGACACAACTCCCTATAAGACGATGTACAAAGGAACAGTATATTACTTCTGTAGTAACGGCTGCAAGAAAGCGTTTGAAAAAGACCCCGATAAGTACTTAAAAGAAGGCCCGCAGGGAATGCCTTGAATGGAACTCAGGATAAAGAAACAAGAAGAGCTGAAAATTGTAGGGATGCACTGTTCGACGTGTGCATCTACAGTATCAAAAGCTATTAAAGGAGTGCCAGGTGTTGAGGAGGTTAACGTTAATCTAGCTTCAGGTGAGGCGAAAATAGTTATTGAAGGAGCGAAGCTAAAGGACGTTATAAACGCCGTTAGAAAAGCCGGATATGATGTAATAACACAAAAATTTAACATGAGCCTGGACGTAAGTGAGGAGGAAATACGGAAAGTCAAAGAGATAGTAGAAAACCTCGATGGAGTAATCAACGTTAGAGCTGGGAGAGACAATCTCCTTGTCGAAATAAACCCAATGACTACTTCACCTCAAACCGTCGTAGAGGAGCTCAAAAAGAGAGGGTATAAGGCAGAAATTACAGACTTAAAACAAAGCAGAAAATCCGACTTTAAAGACTTGTTGACCAGGCTAGTGGTTTCTTCAATTTTCACTTCGTTAGTATTATTATCAGCCTCTCCACTCCTGCAATTAATCTTCTCGATCCCAGTCCAGTTCTACTCTGGTCTAAGGTTTCACAAAGGAATGATCAGAGCCCTAAGAAACAAGACCACTAATATGGACGTTCTGGTCTCACTTTCGTCTAATATAGCATGGTTCTACAGCCTATTTTCACTCTCTAACCCCTTTTTCTCAGCCTCCTCCTTACTTATTACGTTTATTTTAGTAGGTAAGACACTAGAGGCTTATTTAAAGGAAAGAGCTAGCGAACAAGTCCTCTCACTCATTAACGTAAAGGCGAAGAAAATAACAGACTCTGGAATAATAGAGGTAAACGCCTCGGAACTGAAGGTAAACGACGTAGTAATCGTGAAAAGCGGTGAAGTTATACCCGCTGACGGAGTAGTCGACGAAGGAGACGGCTACGTTGATGAGTCGATATACACTGGAGAATCAGTACCTACAAGAAAAATCAAAGGAGACCCCGTAATCGGTGGTTCGATCCTCAATTCGGGGTACCTAAAGGTCTTCGTAACGAGGACCGGAGAGAGGACTTACTTGTCCCAAGTAGTAGAGGCTATAAGAGAGGCTGAAACCACAAGACTACCAATACAACAGTTAGTTGACAAGATCTCAGCCGTTTTTGTGCCCACGATTATCGCGATCTCAGTAATAGCTTTTGCAGTGTGGTTTTTCGTATTACATTTCCCCCTCTATTTTTCCGTACTAATAACAGTCGCGGTTCTGGCGTCAGCATGTCCTTGTGGTTTCGGTCTCGCAACTCCCATGGCTATAATCGTTGGGCTAAGGAAGTTGATAAAGAAGGGTATCGTCGTCAGGAACGGTGAGGCATTAGAAAGGCTTAAGGAGGTTCAGGTGTTTGTCTTCGATAAGACCGGGACAGTAACAAAGGGTAAAATCAGAGTCGCAAAATACGAGGGGGATGTGGAACTGGCTTCACATCTGGAAAAGCTCAGCAACCACCCTGTAGCCAAGGCAATAGCTTCGTTAGCTAAAGGTAAACGGGACGTGGAGGGCTACACTGAATTTAAGGGAGAAGGGATATACGGAAAGGTCGACGGAAGAGAAGTACTAGTAGGAAAGAGAGAGTTCGTATTGAGGAACTGTGAAGGGGAAGGCAAAGATGCAGACGTGCTAGTGTGTGTAGAAGGAAAGGTCACCGGGTATATTTGGTTGGAGGACGAGATAAAGGAAGAGGCGATTAAAGTAGTGGAGTGGTTAAAGAGACGTGGTTACGAGGTAATCATAGCTACGGGTGACTCGAGCAAATTTGCTGATCGAGTGGGTGAGATACTAAAGGTAAAAGTGTATAAGGACCTTTCACCTGAGGACAAAGTTGAAGTCGTAAGGAACTTAGGAAAGAAAGTGGCATTTGTAGGTGACGGAGTTAACGACGCTATGGCACTTAAAGAGGCTTACGTGGGAATTGCCATCTCTACTGGGACGGATATAGCAAAGTATGCGGGAGATGTCATCATCCCCTCCCTCGAGTCGTTATTGGACTTAGTAGCGCAAAGTAAGAGGACTGTAAGGAAGATAAAGGAAAATATTGCTTGGGCATTAGCATATAATTCTATTCTGGTACCTATAGCCTCTGGTCTCCTCTACCCGTTGTATTTACCACCGGAGTATGCAGCCCTAGCAATGTCTATGAACAGCGTTAGCGTAGTATTGTGGAGTTTTGTCCAGTGATACAGAGCGACTATTATTACGAGTATATATATGCTTCGTATAATAGGAATAAATACTATAAGGAGTATAATTAGTATTATGGACAGGGCGATTGAAGAAGGGTTTAAGAAATTCTCTGAGCTGGTAGATAACGCGGGTCTTTTCATAGATGAAGATGGCGCTTATTTTCTAATAGGGGTAGGGGTCCCTAACTGTAAGAATAACTCGAGGATAGTGGAACACGTCCTTAATGAGATATATAAGTACACTGACGAAATAAACGTTACTATTTTAATCGTTCCAGAAAACGTTTACCCAGAGGTAACAGCCAAACTAAGAAGGATCGTGTGATGAGTTTTAGGGGGGCCTGAAAAGTGAAGAGGCGGTTACTCGCTGACTAGATATCTTTTTTTTTTTTATCCCTCTACACAAATAATTGTATTATGAATAGCAACGCCACAGCTCCTTCACAACCATCACTTTTGTCTTCCTACATAAACTTCTTAGAACTGGGTATACAAATTTTGTTCTTTGTAATCCCGCTAATAATCTTCCTATACTACCTCAGAATGATGAGGGTGGGAACATCTAACACCAAACAGTTGACCAAGAGGATGACCCTTATACCGTCAGTAAAGTGGGAGCAAATATACGATATGAAAGATGTCAAACAGAGGCTGGAGGAGGCTTCAAAATACGTCATCGAGAAAAGGAGGGCTTACGGGGTGATCCTCTTCGGACCTCCCGGTACAGGTAAGACCAGTATAGCAAAAGCGTTGGCAAACAAGCTTAGGTGGAACTACTTTGAGCTTAGGGCTACTGACGTGTTAAGCAAGTGGTACGGTGAAAGTGAATACCTCATAAATAATTTCTTCGACACTGTCGAGCTTTACGCCCCTGCAATTGTGATGATAGACGAGATAGACGGGTTTACGTTGAAGAGGGAAGGAGACGTACATGAGGTAACTCATAGGTTAATAAACATACTATTAATGAGGCTACAAGAGCTCCACGACAATAACATCCCGGTTCTGATTATAGGGACTACGAACCTCCCCCAAGAAATTGACGAAGCGTTATTACGACCTGGGAGATTCGACGAGGTAATTTACGTACCTTTACCGGACGAGAACGCGAGGGAGGAGATATGGTGCGGTTACACTTCAGGGCTTAACGTGGACTGCAAAGCCTTAGCTAAGAAGAGCAACAGACTTTCCCCTGCTGACATAAGAGAAATAGTAGAAGAGGTAAAACTGAAGGCTGAAAAGGAAGGAAGATCCCCGAGTACTCAAGACTTCCTTAACGCTCTCGATAACTATAAACCGTCAGTGCCCATATCGTCAGTAATAAAATTCGAAAACTTAGCTAAGAAATACACAAGGCATAAGATCGGTGAAAAACCCTATGGAGTACCAGAAGTAAGGTGGGACGATTTAGGTGATTTAGAAGAGGTTAAAAAGGTGATAAGGGAATCTGTAGAGTTACCCATAAAGAATAAGGAAATGGCTGAGAAGCTCGGGATAAAACCCGTGAAAGGGATCTTACTTTACGGACCTCCAGGCACTGGTAAGACCAGCGTAGCAAGAGCACTAGCAAACGAATTGAACGCCTCTTTTATAATTCTATCAGGTGAGGAGATCTCTTCAGTAGGACCTTTTCAAGCTGGGGAGGTTATAGCTGAAAAGTTCCACATAGCTAGGGATAACGCACCTGCTGTTGTCTTCATAGACGAGATCGACATGATAGCGAGGATACGGGGTGAAAACGAGTGGAGGACAGCACTGACCGAGCTTTTGAACCAAATGGACGGAATAAGAGACAACGAATATATAATTGTCGTGGGGGCGACAAATAGACCATGGGACTTAGACCCTGCAATACTTAGACCCGGAAGGTTTGATAAGATAATCTATGTCCCACCACCTAACTTAGAGGGCAGGATAAGCGTATTGAAAGTGTTATGCAAAGGGCTAAACGTAGACGACCAAACGCTTTATAACGTAGCAAGGATAACTGAGGGTTACACACCAGCAGATTTGAAACTCGTGGTAGAAGAAGTGAAGAGAGAGCTGTTGAAAGAGGGGGCATCTACCGGTGTATTGAGGACTCAAGTCACGTTTAACGATTTCGTAAAGGTCTTATCCCAAGTGAAGCCAAGTGTATCTCCAGAGCAGATCAAGGTTTACGAAGAGTTTAAAAACAGAAAGTGGTAAATTGTACTGCCTTCATAGAACAAGTCAGTCCTGCTGTTTTCTTCACGAATCAGGAGCAAAGTCATTCATCACCCAATAATAATCACTTTATTTCATTTTAACGTTTGACACTGGAGAAGCAGATTCTCTTTATGGCTATCCGCCATAGGGCTTTATACTCGCTTATGGAACGTATTTCCCCCATGTTAAGCATGGAAAAGGAGAGAAAATCTAAGAAAAAGTATGAAAATAGTTTCAATAGTCAAGACTTTATTACACCAGACTTAATCAGATAATCTCCTATCTTGAATGATATTAACCCCATTATAGCGCTCTCCACGAAGTATATCACGGTAAATATTACATAAGCCAAAACTAAGTCGTGGAACGGAATTGCCCCATACAGCCCCACCATTAGTATACCGAAAACAACGCTCAGGATCCCCACTAAGCCCCCTACAATAGTCGTGTTCACCAACACCGCTCTCAACCCCCTAAAGCCCACCACCCACGATACGAACTCGTCTATAATACCTGCTATGACTAGTGTAGGTACCATAAATAATAGACCAGAAACCGCATAAAGTAGAGCGTTAAACAGCGTAAGGAAGATTACGCTGAACTTCTTGTTCATAGCTTGTAAACCAACAGAAATAAGTATTAGCGGAATTGTTAAAGTCACTATAGGGTCTAAAAATGAGCTGAGTGCATATGCCCCTAAACTAAGGGCTAAAACTGCTGCAGATGCATAAGACGCTATAGAGAAGACAACCCCGTAAATTATTGTCCTCCTATCCATAATTGATTTATTGCTTGCCATAATTTTACAATTAGCGTAGTTGAATTTAAAATTGTGTTATGAGAGGTAATTATAAACGCCGAACTCTATCTACCGTCAGGAACTTTCGATTAATACCACTTCCTCATAAAAGTGTGCTTCTATTAATTTTAAATAGAATAGTCTCTAATCACGATCTGTGAATATGCACAGAAGGAGATCCTTTGAGGTAATGGCTGTTGTACTGCTCTCTCTTTTTAACGTGTTTACACTCCTCTGGAGGACTATAATTACTCCAGGGTTAATCTACGTAAGGGACTCATACCCTCCAATATTCATGCCCCCACCAGAACTTGTCTCTGACGGAGTCATTAACATACTATTCGTCATGAACACTCCCGACCTGCCAATTTACCTCTCTTCCTATTTCCTCCCCAGTGAGGTAGTAGACAAGCTTTATTATGCCTATCCCATATTCTTAGGCTTTATATCCATGTACTTCTCATCAAAATACTTCTTAAAGAAACTCATAAAAGTACAAACGAGAAGAGAAAGGGTAATCTTATACGGAGTCCCAGTGATTACAGCCTTCCTCTTTACGATCTCTCCCCCCTTCATGTACTTCACTTACTGGACTAACTACGCGACGTTCGTAGCCCTTTATCCCTTGCTCCTCGCCACCCTAGACTACGTTAAGGGGAGACCGGGGCTAAAAGGGGCTATCATACTAGCCCTCGTGTCTACTTTAAATACTACTGACCCCAGAGGGTTCCTATATACTGCACTCACAGTACTAGCATTCACAATATATAGCGTAAGGGACAAGGAATTCCTGAAGACATTTGTTACAGCGATCCCCATATACATAGGCTTGAACATAAGGACTTTCGCGTCCCTCCTAATACAAGGAGAAGTCTACAACGGTTTAGGGACGTCAATCGAGGTCCAACAGTTATGGTTGAACTATCAAAATTACCCATTTTTAGACGAGGTAAGAGGGGTAGGACTATTTAGACCGTTATTAGTTCTTTACCCCAATGCCTTCACTTATACGCTCTCACTCCTACTCCCAGCGTTCGTGATCTTAGCGTTCATACTATATTTCGAAAAAGTCAGGAAAGTGACAAACCTGCCGTTTGTTTTCGCAGTGTATATCATCACGGTGATCTTGGAGTCCTCTACAATTACACTCTTCAACCACGTGTTCACACTAAACCTCATTTACTATCTAAACGACGTCCTCAAAGAGTCACCGTTCTTCCCGTACATGTGGCTTATCCTCCCCACTTATGTAGAAGAAGTGATCCCGGGCACTCTCTTCCTCATGTTCGGCGTTTTGTCAGGCGTCTTTCTTGCTGACGTGAGTAATAAGTTCAAGGAAAAGCACATAGTTTTCCTACTCCTCATGATCTTCTTGGTGATCGCACAAATAACGTCTTCATACACCTCGCTTGCAGGCGGAGATTACTCAGGTAACTACATGCCTACACCCATACCTAGACCACTCTACTACGTAGCTAACTATCTGGATCACCACGACGTAGGAAAAGTAGCTATTTACGTACAACCCATACAATACGACGGCAAAGAATATCCAGAGGAGGGTTTTGCCGGTCTGCCTAATGTTACCCTTCTCCCGTTCTATAACTCAACGAATATAAGCACAATCCTAGCCTTTTACGGTGTACAATACGTAGTGACTAATAACCTATCTGTTGTATCCTTTTTAAAGTCTGTAGGAGGGTTTAATCAGACGTATTGTGTGGACGGGATCTATGTCTTTGAGGATTTAGAATACAAGACTTCTTTCACCTCGAAAGGGGTTTATATCCTAGCTACTTACCCTCAGAATCTTACCTTATTACCTGAAGGGGTAGCGGTAGTCCCGCCTTATGTACACATCCCTGAACAGTACCTTGCTGGTGTCATTGGTGGGAATAGTACCTACCTCCTTTACGACATATACCAAAACTACAGCTTAAACATACCAGCACAGAGGCTCCCCTACCCAGTCAACTTCTCATGTACCATCTATACTACCCTAACATCAATCCAGATACTTTCTACCTTCCCCGGGGCACGGCTAATTCAAGTTTTTAATCCGGCGTCGGAAAGTATAAAAGTCCCTTGGGGTGATGGGTATTATTACATAATTTTATCATACGTCCAGTACCCTGGAGGCGGAATAATTAAAGTTAGTAACGGCTCCTATTCTGTGGCGTTCAATACCAGCGGGGAATTGCGGGTAGTTGAAGTCGATATGAAGATACTAGTACACGGGGAAATCGTTTTAAGCCACGTAGACAACTTACCGATCTATGTCGTAGGAATGGAAGCGATACCTACACAACTCCTGAGCTCAGGTATACACTTAGACCCTAAAAACGTCACAGTCGTTTACTACCCGGTCACAGGAAATGTGATCCCGAGCGTGAATTACAACATAGTAATAGGTGAGGTGGAGACTCCAGCAGATCCGAATCTACTCCCATTCATCTTAGTAAACCTAGCCGTTTTTATTACCGTACTTTTTGAGTACTTTAAGAGAGACTATTATGACAGCAAAGAGGATTAATGCTGACGTAAAGGCGTTTTCTATTAGAGTATACCTAGCAGTGTTACTGAATTGAACATCTACCCCACCTTGAACCCTAGTCAAACCGCTCGGGAAATACAGTTTCGCATTAGGATTTAGCAGACTTGAAGAATAGAGTACATAAGTGGTGTTACCCACCAACTCACCGTTAACCCCGTACTGTAGAAAAACGATCTTGGAGGGGACGCCGGAGGAGTTCACGTAATAATAAGTGATGACCTCAACTCCCTCTAAGTTCTGCTCATTCTTGTAAATATATACACCATCCTCCTCGCCCACTAGGTAAAACGGTGCAGCCCTATAGACTACCTTATTTCCTACGTCAGTAAACACGTAAAGTGATGTAAGATTGGATAAATTGTTGACCTCCATTATAGGACCTATATATTCCGAGTTGTTTAGGTCTATCGAATAATATTCAAACTCTACAGAACCATTCGGAAAGACCTCAGTCACGTTTTCTATGACTAAGCCAACGAGTGTTTGGTTTATAGTGTAAAAATGGGAAATCATCATGTACTCTAGGAACGGGTGGGAAGAGTTAGACAACAAAAACGCTGTAGCAACTAGGTGGATCAGAAATAACATATTGGTTTATAAAGTTGAACAAGAAAATAAGGTTTTCTGAATAGAAGTTCACGAATCAGGCTCTGTAGTTTTACTTTCTAAATAAAAGTATGATTACTATAAGGAATGCTGCTGTGAAAATTATATACTTCATTATTTTCAAAGCTTCGGTCTCAGCCAAGGCTAAGAAGTTTAAGTTACTCACAGTCACAACATTGGCCTCCGTATACGTGGAGAGAAAAGATGGCAACCCCGCTGACGAGTTACCAATATTCGTTAACCAGAGCACTGCTGTAGCATTACCTACTATAGCTCCGTTAGCAGCAATTTGAATCGTCTGAAACTCTTTTATTATACCGTTCGGTTCCACCCATATAGTGTAGAGTATCTTAACGTCATCTATCTCATTAAGCTGGTAGTATTCATATAAACCGTTTACAGTCCCATTATAAACTAAACCATCCCTTACTTCCGGTTTTCCTAAGTCACTAGGATTAACAAACATAAATACGGTTGGGTGTGACACGTAGTCTAGACTATAAGCAGGTGGTAAATAACTGGTTGAATTTTTGTTATAAACTATGGTTTCGACCTCCATTGTACCGTTCTCAAATACTAACGTTATGTTTTGGAAATAGAACTCGTAAAGGATATAATGAGAACCGTTAGGAAAATAACCTATTACAGTTTCGTTATATAGTAGGAAGCTACTTGAGGAGAAATGATGCAATGGAGATGATTCGGAATGTAAGCTTAAGGGAAAGAATAAGAGAATTAAGAGGAGAAAAAAGAAAAATTGTTTTAAAATAAACTCACACCTCGGTATTTCATTGCTGTGAACCAATATAGGTTACTGCTGCTTGTACTGTAGTACCGTCGCCGAGACCAATACTTATCTGGTAAGTACTACCTGGCTGTGGAGTGAAATTATTTGCACTGAAGGTTATTACAAGTGTGTTAGGACCAACGGACAATGTTTGAGTCGATAAGCCTACCACGGTTGAATCGACTCCTACTATTGATGCAGAGTCTATTGTTACAGTGCCAGTAGAGTGTAAAGTAATAGTAGCTACGTATTCATTATTGCCGGATTGATATAGTACTCCTGATCCTACTTGTTGTACTATGGGTGTACCGCCTAGTGCACCGAATAAACCGAAAGCAAATCCTACAACTACTAAAGCTATTATAACACTGGCAATTACTAAGATTAACGCTGTTACAGCACCACTTAAACCCTTCTTACTTCTCTTAGCCTTTAGCTTTAGAGACATCATTTTGGTTCAAAAACTAATTGGGTAAATATCTATATAAAGTTTTTGTTAATTTTTTAAGTCGTATCATCTATTCATCTTAGATAATAATTTAATAACTTTAACATGAAAGTTCAGAATTCAACCAAATTAACATGCTTAATTTAGGGGATTTCATAAATTTATATAATAAAATTTATAATGGAACACTAACACGTTAAGGATCATTGAACATTATTGCCGGAATGCTACGTTTCTCCCGACCCCCGTAAGACGACATATACCTTATTAATTTCTACTATCATTATAATGTCGTGGAGAAGTCACTCTTTGACATCTTTGTAGAGAATTACACTTACGGTAAAAATTATCTGATTACAGCCCCTACCGGCACGGGAAAAACACATATAGCTAAGCACTTGTTGACCAACACTCAAGAGATAGTAGTCTATATGTCACCGTTAAAAGCTCTCTCACGCGAAGTCTACAGAGCAGTGAAAGAGAAAAGGAAGTCTAAGTACGTAGACTCAGACGTATACGAAGACGACTTATCTAAAGTGGACGCGGAAGTACTCCTCACCACTTACGAAAAGTTCGACTCTACGGTTAGGCATAACTACCGCTGGTTAAGGAGAGTTAGTACAGTGATAATAGACGAGGTACATAACGTAGAAAGTGATAGGGGATTAGCTATAGAAAATGTAGTCCTATGGGCAAAAACGAACAATGTACCAATTGTTGCGTTGAGTGCAACAGTCCCAAATGTAGAAAAGTACAGAGAGTGGTTATCTGCAGTGCTAGTAAAATACGAAAAGCGGAGTGTACCTTTGCACGAGTGTATAGTATACCCTTACGTCATGAGGTGCTATGATGACAACAGGGTCTTCTCTATAGCTAGGAGGGGGCTAAAGAACGTCAAGTTAGACCTCCTCCTTGGCGTGTTGGACTGGGTACTCTCCATAGGCAAGAACGCGTTGGTCTTTGTAAAGAGTAGAGCTTCGGCAGAACACTTAGCTGACACGCTAGTTAAGTTTAACATACCTGCACAGCCCTACCACTCCGGGCTGCCTTACGAGACGAGGGAGAAGGTAATTAACGATTTCACGGGAAACAAGGTCAAGGTATTGGTCTCCACTACAGCCTTAGGTCAGGGTGTTAACTTACCCGTATACACTACCATATTCTACGACTTGTCCCTGCCTGAAAGTGATGAGAGAGGTGAGTTCAAGGGCTGGAGGGACTTAGATCCCTCAGAGTTCAAACAGATCGCGGGAAGGGCTGGTAGGAGAGGGTTCGACAACGAAGGTTATGCGATAGTGATAGCGGAAACCGCTAGGGAGATGGAAAGGATAAGGCAAAAGTACTTTACACGAGGTGACGGAAGTACTGAAAACGGGAATACACTCTCTACCCCTTACACTCTTGAAAACCTCACATTAGGTGTAGTAGCGTGGGCTGAAGGGTTTGTTAGAGAGGAGATAGATAAAGTGATCAAAGGTAGTTTGAGGTTCCGCTACAGCAATGTAGACCCGGCGTTATCTACACTAGAAAAGGAGAATTTAGTCAGGGAAGAAGCAGGTAGTATTTACCTGACGGAGCTAGGTAGAGCTGTTGCTCTGAGTTACATAGATGTGTCTAGTCTTAAGGGCTTTCCAGTGAACGTAGACGACTTTGACGCGTTATCCGTAGTTTCGTCTTCTCCCGAAGTCTTACAAGCTTTGAGGGGGTGCACTGAAGGTAAAGAACTTCTCAGGAGATGGACCAACGGTGAGGACATCTTAGACGTGTGTAAGAAGCTGACAGCTAAGGACATTGAGGAAGTATTGTCTAATTCCAGATGGATAGCATTTGCACTTTACAGGGTGTTAAAAGCGTTAAAGCACAAGAAGAGTCAAGAGGCGTGGAACTTCTACGTCAGTTTGAAATACGGTGTTCCACTTAGTGGTGTTGAACTGGCTGCAAGGAAGTTGCATAGGGGTGTGGTCATGAAACTCCTTTTCATGGGAGTGCAAAAGCCCGAGGAGTTATGCGTGGTGTCAAAGTTACGTGAAATTGAGAAAGTATTGGTCTCAATGGGTGTAGGGGAATTAGAGTTCTGTAACCCTTACTTAGTGAGGTTAGCGGACTTCGTGAAAGAAAATTATGGAAAGGAGGTAGAGGACGTCACTGCTGCCATAAGGACTTTAATTAACATAGGTGTAATAAAGAGGGAGGAGGGCAAACTCAAGTGGAAGGAATATAAAGTGATGAGCTCGGGAAATATAAATGATCGGTGATTAGGGTCTTGAGTGCTGAGGCTTTAGTTACAATATTATGTCCGAGACTTTGTACCTAGGGTATAAATAGTGAATTAAATAGTATGTAATTAGCACACTCATATAAAGTAATTGTGAGTTTGAGATCGTTGGGCTCTTACCCTAGAAAAGATAAAGTTAGCGAATGAAAAGAAGGTTGAAAAGAGCGAGTATTTTGATGGAACAGTAAAGTTATCTTATAAATTTCCAGTAATCTTCAACTCGACCAATCAAGAAAGTAATTAAGAGTTAATCAGAAAAGGCAACGTCAGAAAGATTAAGGAAAATAACCCATGTTAGAATAATCAAGCTAGAAATGTAAAATTTTCTATTGTTACCTCATTCATTTATTAACATAAATCAAGTTCCTGAGCTCCTAAGATAGTTACAGACATTAATAAAGAGAAAATATAACTAAGAGGAAACACGGAATAATATAATAGGTAAGTTTTATTTAAGACTTTATACTCCACGCTTGTCTCAGCATTAGATCCTCTAGGCTTTATGATGAAAAAGTCTTTTTATAATGTGGAAGATAGGTGAAATTTATAATATTTATAATAGACCTAAAGTTTTGGCTTCTTAGTCTAAAATTGTAAATGCCTAAACTAATTTACTGCTTCTCATTTCTTATGTCGAACAAGACCTAAACTAAATTATTGTTCCTTTCATAATACTTTTTAAGGCTGATTAAACTTTTAGTAACTCCCATCCAGTCGACCCTGTTGACTCTTTTGAATGACATTTTATATACTCGTATATATGAGTATATCTTATGCAAGTGATAACTGTAAAGGTGCCAGATGAGTTATATGAGAAGATGAAGGCACATAAGGAGATAAATTGGAGCGAGGTCATTAGACAAGCTATCGAAAAGAAAATTAACGAGCTCGAGAACGTGAAAAGTGGGGAGGATTTAATTCGGGAGTTGGAAAGGCTTGGGATAAGGATTGAAGAAGTATCGATAGAACCACCGCAAGGTGAACGTAAATTTCAGGAGGAATTAAGGAGAAAATCTATGACACGAACGTACTAATAGACCTATTTAAGACCTCAAAGATAAAGGAGTTCGATTACATAATAACGTCAATATTTAACGTAATTGAATTTCCTCCAATACTGAAATACGCGAGTAAACTCATAATTATATACCCTACAAAGGATGATTATACTTTAGCATTAAAAATGATGGTAAAACTTAGGGAGTTAGGAAAACCAGTGGGAATTATAGATCTAATGATAGCATCTATCGCCGTCCAGAGAAATATGATAGTAGTTTCTAATGATAAAGACATCGAGGTAATTAAAGAAATAGAACCCAGACTTGAGGTCACAACTTTTCATAACTGAGAGTACTTCCCCCGATAACGTAAGCGCGTTTAATAACTTAAGACTCCACGCACCAGTTACCGGGGTTGACGAGTTGAGTAATTGGTTATTGAATAACGATAATCTGTGAATACTTAAAATGGTAGCCCGCCGACTTGTGCAAACTTTTTGCTTACTCTGATGACAGTAAAACGGGTGAAGACGGTAGCAGAAGGAGTGTTAGGAGTAAAGACAGCCTCCACTTCATTAAGCGTAAAAAAGAGAGTGAGTTTATAAGGGGCTAGATTAGCGGTTTTCTTTTTATCGTTATCTTTCACGGATTAGATATTATCCTACCAGAAATATTTTTGTAGTATGATTTTGGGTCTACCGTATAACGCGATCTTTAATTAGAACTACGCAATGTAGAAGCTGAAGCGACTACTAGAAAGATTAATTAGAAATTATATGATAAAAATAGATGTGAACAGCAAGTACTTTTACGTAATGGGCATATTAAAGATCGCTAAGGACTTAGGAGTTTCAGTTAGTGCAACAAAGTTGCAGAAGTTAGTATTTCTTATCGAGAAAGAATTAAATTTTAATTTAGGTTACGAGTTTATTCCCTATTATTTCGGACCTTTTTCTAAAGAATTGCAAGACGATGTGTACAGGCTTAAACATTTAGGTTATGTAGAGGTTAAAGAAGAAGCTGTGGAAGATTTTGTTTCTGGTGCAATTATAGGATTTAAGAAGGTCTACAAAATTTCGGATGAAGTTACCTTTGACTTTAGTTCTTTAGATAAAAACTTTGTCGAATTTGTTGTTACTCATCTTAAAATTCCACTTGATGATTTGCTTAAATACGTTTATGTAAAGTATCCAGAGTATACTGTAAATTCAGTAATAAAAGACAGGATTTTTTAAGGCGAAATTTTCGTGTCCAAGTCTCCTCAATTTTTTCTGGAATACGTAGAAGATGGAATAGTAGATTGGGATTATGCATTAGATGCTAGAGAAAATATAAGGAATAAATATGAGAAATTACTTAAGGAAGGTTCAATTACTAAGGAAGAATTCGAAAAATACGAAAATAGAAAGATAAATCATTTGCAACAAGCCGTTGAGAAGTTATCAAAGGGATTACTTTTGATATATGCAGGGATTATATTATTGCCCTTTATGATTGTTGCAGAAATGAGCAATTTTGGAATAAAGCATCCAAGGGAAATGCAAGAGATTATTAATAAAGCGAGAAATCACATAAAAAAGAGCGTGAGCCTTAAGGAGATTGAGAAATTAGGACACGAGCCGATAAAGGAATCTAATCTTAAAGAGCTACTTGAGTTGACTCAACGAAACTATAGAAGATATCTAGGAAATGAAGGAATAGCAAAGTGCTTAAAATCAGTTGAGAATTTCATTACAAGTACCATTAAGAACAGGAAATGGGAAACTCTTTGGGGAATTGTTAAAAAATGTGAAAAATTATTTAATTTAAGTCAGTTAATGAAAGAGAATTTACAATTATTTGTAAAATGTATTAATAATGATAAAGAATCGTGTAGAAAACTTAATTTAAGCGATGCTGTTCTGGATCAATTGGCGAAAAATCCTTATATTATTAATTTCTCATTTGTCATGACAGAAATGTCGATAAAGGAATTTATTGATATGATTCTATTAGCCTCTTATTTAGAGCCTTTATCGACTATTACAAGATATAGTATATCATCCAATCCTGCATATATTACAAGAAAGGAATTATTAGAAGACGTTAGGGAACATCAAGACGATATAATTTCTTTTCTAGAAATAAAGGTACAAATTATTAAGAATCTTGTGAAAAATGACGAATTTGTGGAAAATATGAGTAAATTATACGAAGTATTTGGAAAAATACTGCAAAATCCCTAGATTATCGGAAATAGCTGATTTCCTTCCGTCAGCGGGAAGTTCCCACCATCAACTCAGCAGCCAGAGAGCCCTCCAAGAGGGGACTATAATCCAGATCTAGTCCCTTGAAAGAAGGGAAAGCGATTGCCCCTCCCATAGTCCGGTAGACCCAAAATCGTACTACAAATATAAATTCAATACTAAACCTCATATTTTTCTTCATAAGGAACATATTTTATTATACTTATAATAGAGAGCATTAAGAATAATGTATTAAATAATTGATACAAATAAAGCAAATTTTATCATAAATATCTTTATCATTTCCTAATTTACAATAATATTCCTCACTCTATCTTTGTGGAAATATAAAAAATCTAATATGGTACTTGGAAATTTATAAAAATTATCATATAATTATCTAACTAATTACATTAAATCTTTACTAACCACTAATAACAAATAAAAATTATTTTTACTAATTAGATTTTGGGTCTACCGTGAAAGGGCGAGACTTTCTGCTACCTTCTAAAAGAGTTACAGACTCTAAATTTGACCAGCAAAAGTATGGGTGATGTAAGGGCAAACAGTAGGTAAACCATTGGCCAGTTCACTATCCATTCAGCTGAGAAACTTCTATCCAAGCAAAATCTCTAAAGAATTTCCCTTGCAGGTTCTTCATTATCTCAAAAGCCTTTCGAATTAACTCACTTGTGTTGCAGTACTGATAGGATCACCCTAACTTAAGCACGCCTACCTATTTTTAAACTCTTGTGGAGTCTAAGTAAACAGTCTTTTTAAACTCTTGTGGAGTCTAAATCCACAGAAATGATAGATGAGTACAACCCTTGGTGGATTTCTAAGGAGAGAATAAACGAGGTTGAGATTTATAGAAAATATAAAGAGTCAGAAGTCAAGTGGGTTCCGGACGTTATTGAAAAGGTGAGCTTGTCCCCTTACTCCCTAAACTTCATTTTCGGCCCCAGACAAGTAGGGAAGTCCACTGTGTTAATATTACTTATAAAGAGACTATTAGAGGAGGAGAAAATAAATCCTAAGTCAATTTTCTATTTCACTTGTGATAAATTAGCTGATTATAAGGAGTTGGATGAGGTTTTAGAGGAATATATAAAGTTTAAAAGGGCTAACAATATTTCATCATCGTTCATTTTTTTAGATGAGATAACTTATCCTAAGGAATGGTATAGGGCTTTAAAGAGTAGGATAGATAAGGGAGATTTTAGAAACGACGTCCTAGTTGTTACTGGCTCTTTATCGATGTCAGCGAAGAGGGAAATTGAAACTTTCCCCGGGAGGAGAGGGAAAGGCAAGAATTTACTAATGCTTCCTCTACCTTTTTCTAAATACACGCGGTTATTTAACGTTGATATACAAAAGGGTGATTTAAACTTCGTCCTTTCAAACTATATGCGAAATATTCAGTTTCTACATGAACTTAATGACCTACTTGAAAAATACTTGATCACGGGTGGGTTTCCTAACGCTATAAGGGACTACGTAAAATACGGAAAAGTAAGCGAGGGAACAACAAGTGATTTTATATCTACTGTAGTTAGTGAGGTAAATAAGTTAATGAGAAGTGAAACTTTCTTCAAACTCGCGATTAAAGGCGTAATAGAAAGGACTTCTAGTGATTTCAGTTATCACACTCTCTCAAAGTCATTCGGAGTCGGTACAGTAAAGACTGCGATTAGTTACGTAGAACTTCTACAGAAACTATACTTGCTTAAAGTTTTGAATCAAGTAGACCTACAAGGTAATGTGTTAACTAGGAAAGAGAAGAAATTCTATTTCGTAGACCCCTTCCTATACAGAGCTTTCGCCCTTTGGACGTTAACTAATTTGCCCGAAGAGAGTAAATTAGTTGAAAGTGTAGTAATTTCCCATCTATCTAGGATTTATGACACTTTTTACACCAAGGCGAAAGGAGAGATAGACGCTGTAATAAAAAAAGAAGGAGAAATGTTGGGATTTGAAGTGAAGTTTGGTAACGTTAAGTCCGAAAAGAAGATTTTGGGGAGGATGAAAAAGGTGTATATTTTGAGTAAGGACAAAGTAGAAGATAATGTAATGCCCGTTTCAATATTCTTAGGAATGCTCGATGTTCCTCAAGCTATTGAATTAAAAGTATTGGTTTGAATGGGGGATGCTACACAAAAATGGATAGAAGTATGTCAACACGCCTTTATCGCGAAAACTCCGAAGTAAAGGAATGGGGAAACCAGTACATCTCGTCGTCCACTCCTCCAGAGTGTGTTTGTACCTTCCAAGACGGAAAATATCGGCGACGACTTCGCATAAACTTTTCGCACTCCTTGGCATGTTAGAGCCATGAAAAACAACACTTGCTGGAAAGCTAGCTCCACTTCGTGTTACTTCTAATTTGCTAATATGACTAAGCCCTTCCGGTATTCCACCAATATAAATACGCAGTCCCACCTCCTTTTTCATGTGCAAACTAGTAGACCGTGCCTAACCAGAATTGTTTACATTCTTCTAGCCTAAGATAAACCGGAAAAAGGTTAGGCTGACGAGTTTAGGGTAATTTTCAACATAAGCCTTTGTAACCCTCCATGTATTTTGTTTACTTCGCAGAGAAAGATGATGGACATAAGCAAAGACACCATTACATAGTAACATTAGAGAAAGTAATCGAATTTTATATTAGCATTGGGGGTGGGGGGTATCCCCCACAAAGGTAGCCGGGCCCGGATTCGAACCGGGGTCCCAGGGGCCAAAGCCCTATTTAGGGGGGACACCCCCTAAGACCCCCAATGCTAATTATGAAGAATTGAAAGGAGTTAGAATAATGAAGGAAGGGAAAACGCGTTCTAAAGCAAATGAAAATTTGCCGTCCGAAGTTGAACTATTTGCATTTTATAACGATTGTATAAAGAAAGTTTCACGCGAAACTTGTAAGCAATATGTAAATTATTTGCGTAAGCAATTAGACGCTAATAACAAAGCGTCTATCTTAGCGTGGAAGAAGTACTATAAGTGGAAGGGCGATATAGAGAAGTGGAAAGCGATAAAGACGAAAAAATCGGGCGTGGATTTAAAGGTACCGTCAGTAGACCAGGTTAAGGAATGGCTTACAAAAGTGAAGGGGACTAAAGTAGAACTATTATTCAGACTTTTACTGGAAAGCGGGATAAGGTTTACTGAGGCTATAAAGGTCCTAAATGAGTATAACCCACAAAACGATATCTGTGAAAATAATATATGCATATATACATTAAATTGGCAAAGGGGCTCAAAACGCGTGTTCTATGTTTTCCATGTTTCGCCGTTACAAAGACAGAACATTACTTACAATTACGCAAAGAAGATAATGCGTGAACTAGATATTGCACCTAAGTACATCAGAAAATTCGTGGCCACAAAAATGCTAGAGTTAAATATACCGGGCGAAATTGTAGACTTTATTGAAGGTAGGACACCCGGGAATATCCTAACAAAGCATTATTTGGACTTATACGCTTTAGCGAAAAAAGAGTATAAGAAGTATGCGGAATGGTTGACCAAATTCGTTAATTTATGATATTTACACTTTTTTTGCTTTTTCCGGGTCTCGGCTCTTCCGCCTCACAAAAAATATCTTTCTTTTTCTTTTTTATTATATATATACGTTAGATTCCAACCGTTCACAACTAAAACTCGCACGTCGCGGGGTCAAAAATTCCCCTCAACCATATGTTTGGTCACTATAAACGCAAAAAATTGTAAAATAGACTGAAAAAAGATAATGTAGATGAACAAAACTGAACGGGTACCCGTTCAACTTTTTGCAAAAATGAAATAAAATCAGATGAGAGAGAAAAGTTGAGTCCCGCAGGACTCAATTTAGTGCAACCGAAAGTAAACAAACCCCCAAACATATGTTTGCACGTGCATTGAGTAGGGGGTCATCGCGTTGAGTCGAAAATACGTGCATCGAGTCGAATTCCCCTCAACCATATGTTTGCACGTTCGTCGAGTCGGAAAATCGCGTCGCGACGTGTCGTTAGAATGGGGATATGGAGACGACGATGATCCCTTCGGAAAGCCTTCCATATGGGGATATGGAAACGACGACCTCAAAGACGAAGGTGAAACTTAGCCCGATTTCTCATTCCACATGGGGATATGGAAAACTTAAATACTCAGCCCCCGCATGATATTATGATGGTCTGCGAGTTTCTTTCCACGGAATATAAGAAAGCCCCTGGAGATCGCCGACATAGGAGAGTTAATGGCTATCGGGTACACAAAAAAGAGTGCGTACAACGTTCGAGAGTTAGGTGTTATAAGTGATGAACGATGCGAAAAACTAGTAACAATCTTAGGAGTTAAAGCCCGCCCCGTGCTAATAGAAGCACTTCGAGAGTTTGCGTCTAAAATTGGTTGTCAAGTCAACTGCCCGTGATACAAAAATAACGTAACGTTCCTTTATCACTGACATTCTACCCGCCCTGGAAGGACGAGATTCCCCCAGGGCGGAAGAAGACGTAGTAGGCGGAGCAAGAGATCTGATTAAATCTAAGTATGTACGAAATAAAAAATTTTATCTGACTTCCGTTTGTCCCTACCCTATCATTTCAATCGTGATCGAGTGTAGGGACTTAGCCCTCAGTTTCCACATGGGGATATGGAAACGACGATGCCCCCGCAAATCGGGTAAATCACTTCTTCACCCGTCTATAACAAAGCGTCAATTCGCCGTCTTTTTGCTCTACATTAAGAATAAAGTCATCATCTGGTTTTATGCCTAACGAGTCCACCACGTCCTTAGGAATTAACAAATAAAATGTGTTATGTCCAGGTCTACCGCCTTTATAGACTCTTGGTTTCATAATGTATAATGGACGTATGCATTTTATAAACTTATCGTACGAAAAGCTTATAAATTCATACGCCAAATAGAAAATTGGCGTACGCATAATGAATACTCAAATCCAATTCGGGGATAAATGGGTTCAAGTCAAAGATAGTATTTTTTATCTAACTCCTCACGCCCACGCGAACAAGATGGTGAGGGAACTATGAAGAGCCTGCTAAAAACGGATTGGGATTTAGTCGAAAAGGTAATCGAAGAGATGTTAAACGACCACATGAGGACATGGGGTTGGTACGACTACTTCGTTATCGACGACTCCACGATAATCGTGAAGGTCTTCGACGAAGACGACATGGTAAGATTCGTAATAAGGTCGAAGTTTAACAACGGAAAACTAGAGGTCGTTGAGGTGAGCTAAATGATAGTACCGGTCCACGTACATTACCGTGACCTGGAAGAGTTATGTTATTATAACGATTGGGAAAAGAGCGTTATATGTGATGACTACGACTACGACCACGAGTACGCGGTAGACGAAGTCGAATTCGACCACGCGGACCTGGAAGACATAGTCGATGAGTACTTCGACGACATTATCGACATCATACTTAGCGACAGACAACTTACGAACGCGTTGCTCAAAAGGATGAGAAGTCGTAAAATTGACGTATCATTAATAATTAACGTGAAGGGTGAGAAAAAATGAATAAGTTCCATGAAACTTCAATAAAATTGTTATGTTTGTCTTTTAAGCATTTCTGTCAGAAGAAGTATAATAGGGGTGATAGCAAAAATGTCTACTAAAATGATCGCATACGTCAGGCTAAAAAAAGAAGATAAAATGATACTAAGGAAGTTAGCAACGTACTACGACGTTTCTGAGTCAGATGCAGTAAAAATAGCGATTAAGCATTTGACAAAAGAGTTAGGACTCCTCTCGTCATAAGTCAATCCGTTTTTTTACGTTTTCGTCATCAATCGGAAAAAAGAGGTGATATGAATGGGTCAATTTAAAAATAGATCGAATAGGGGTAAAAAGCATAACGGCCGCTCAAACGGCGGTCGGAAAAAGGTAAAGTACGTATGGGTATCCTCAAAAAAGGCGATATACCTGGTGACGGGCGAACCGAGAGAGTCTAAGTATAGTCTCGGCGTACCTATCATTCCGTTGCACGGGTATTATAAATCGGGCAAAAAATTGTACACCGCTAAGGAGTTGAGCGATTATTATGTAATACTGAATTTGCCGAAAGATGTCGACGTTGATGAATGGAAGGGTAAGAGGGTCGTTATCCAGGGGTACGACCAGGACGCGTTGTATATCCGCGTGAACGAGACGGATAAAAACGAAAGTAAAGTCAAAGGTAAAAAGAAACGCAAATACGAAGACGAAAGTGAAGACAGAGACGAAGACGAAAGTGAAGATGAAGACGAAAGAGACGAAGGCAAAGACAACGAAAGTGAAGATGAAGACGAAAGAGACGAAGACGACGACGAAGAGGGTGAGGAGGAGTGAGCCCGCTATTCCCCAAAGATCATTGGCGTAAATTCGGGCGTAAAGAAAATTCAAAAAATTCCGCCAAAGATGAGAAAAAACAACGCGTTGAAAAAGTCTCAGCGAAAAGCGAAAAAGTGAAATCGTCAACTCAAAACAAAAGAGAACCCGGCAAATCCGGCAAAACCGGCAAAAATGTGTCGGAAATGCCGGAAATGCCGGAATCCCCCCGGGTTTTAGTTGACGATTCCAATAAATCTAAATCGCGTGAAACTGAGAAAAATAGAATTTCAGCTGAGGAGTTCATAACGAGAGATACGGTTGAGAGTGAGGACGGGCGTCGCAAAGTCAAGATAGACGTCTACCGTATCGGTGAAGAAGAGAAAATAGAGGACGATAAGGTCGTACGGCGGGCTAAGCTAAAATTCGTGATATGGTACAGCGGTGTAGTTAAAGAATGCGTCGATGACTGCACTGAGGCGATAAGTGAGGTCGCTAAGGCGACTGACTATAAAGTACCGAAAAAGGCGATAAGCAAAAAGATCGCCGAACTAAGAGAAGAGTACGGCGAAGAGGAAAAGGTACCGCTTATCGACTACGTCAGGCAAAAGTACCCCGACCGTTTGGCTGAGATAGAGAGAGACCCCATAGCGTGGATAATGTCACGTACTAATGAAATCGTCGGGCATGAACGGCTCAAATTGTTGACGTTTCTCTCGTTAGTGTCGACAAGAATGGAACGCGTTATGGGGATGTCTCGAATACACATAATGTTAGTCGGCGGTAGTGGTGTCGGTAAATCGTCGACCGTGAAGAGCGTACTAAAGTACGCCGAAGATATCGTTATACCGTCGACCAGGGTCACACAAAACGCGTTGGGCTATCTTAATGTCCACTCATTCGACGGGAAAGCACTCTTCATAGAGCAAATCGATAAACAGAACATGAATTGCCTACGCGAACTGATGACTGAAGAGAAGATTTGCACGGTCGTTACTGAAAAAGAGACCGGTGAAGACGGTAAGGAGCGTCATGTCGCCCGCCAAAGGTGCATAGAGGGTCAACCCGCCGTAATAACTACGTCAGTCGTTGATACTATCGACGTCGATAAAGAGCAAATTTTCAACCGTATGTTGAAAGTTTACGTCAAGACGGACTCGTCGACAGAGGACATGGTATGGCAAAGTATCATTGACAGGTCGAAAGTCGAAATTAGCCCGGTCGACGCTATGGTGTTTAAAGCGTGGTTATTGACAAGACCGTCGCACGCTAAGATACCTGAAGACGTAACAGATGCAGTAATCGATTTCATGAAGAAACTAAAGGAGTACACGAGAGAGCCGTTAAACCGCACTGTAGAAATCGCACGCAACCTGATAATCGTTACGGCGATAATGAGGGGAAGGACTGAGGCGACGTTAGAGGACTGGCAATTTGTACTCGAAAACTTCCAGTTAGACTTATTGTACAACGGTCTCGGGCTAACGGAAAGAGATGTAGAAATTATAGAGAAGTTACCGGATGAGGGCGGTCTTAAGTCGTCTGAAGTCGCTGACGCGTTGAAAGTGTCGAAACAATACACGATAAACTTGTTAAAGAACCTGGAGAGGAAAGGCGTGGTAGAGGGCGAAAAAACGGACGGTAAAACGTTCATGTGGTACCTAACGGCGTTAGGACGCAGGATTAAGGCGTTAGTCAATAATCTCGACAAAGATGTAGTTGAGGTCCGTGATGAGAAAGGCGAACTTGTCGGCGTCGCTGATAGCAAATTTCGCCCTGACGATGACTCCGGAGTCGATAGAGGAGATGCAGTGCGTCGGGTTGACGGAGACGCAATGCAAAGAGGCGACGGCGAAAATAATCACGTTGCTGAGGCGTATAAATTCCTGAAGGAATATGGCTCAATATCGACCGCTGAGCTAACGGAAATATTCGGTGACGACATAATCGAAAAGCTGAAGGCGAAAGACCTGGTTACTTTCAACATTATCGATGGTGTAGAATATGTTAACGCTAAATGAACCCGACGGCAAACACTATGACCCAAATGACCCTGAACAACGCGAATGCTTACGCAAAGCTAAATGTTATATCGATAGGACGGTCGACCCGCCTGTAATTCGTTATATTGCTGACGATGAACTCATAATCATTGGCTGGGTATGGCTAACGGCGAACGGCGAACTAAAAGCGAACAGTGTCAGAGTCGTTAAGGGAGACGGATATTTCATATATAATAATAAGAAATTCCCGCCGGGCGTTTATTATCTGATTCGTAAAAACGGGCATGAGATGTTATTAAGCGAGAAAACGTTAAACATGTTATTCAAAGACGACGTTTATGTAATAGTCCCAATTGAGATAATTCAAGAACACCCTGAAATTAAACAATTTAAAGAAGAGTTGTTTAAAGATGTTAATGATAAGAAATCGGAAGAATTACTAGAAGATTCGATACGCAAATATGGTATCATACGCCCGCTTATTGTTGACAGGAAATACAGACTAATAGACGGTTACTTTAGGTACAACGTCGCGAAAAAACTGGGCATCAAAAAAGTTATAATACTTAGGAGAAGTTATGATGTCGACGAGGATTTTGACAAAGCGTTAGAAGATATTGTAAAACATGATGTGATACAGGCGTATGAATTCCATAAATTTTTGAAAAAGTTTTGTAAGAAGATTAAGCACCCGATTTGCAACAAAAAGTAGTTCTATATGGGGATATGGAATGAGTATTCAATTTTTTGCGTTAATGAGGAACTTTTGCCGTCTCCTTCCAACTCCACGCTAATCGTTCTATTAGAATAAGTATTTAAACCCGCGTTATTTAACATTCTTAGAATGTCTAATTTCTACGTAAATTCTAAATTCTATGTAAAAGAGATTAAAGGAAAGTATTATGTTTACTCCATAGAGAAGGATGAAGGCGGTAAGCAAAGGTATCGTTACATCGGACCTTCAGACAAGATAATCGAGACATACGTTAGCATTGGGGGTGTGGGGGTACCCCCCACTAAGGTAGCCGGGCCCGGATTCGAACCGGGGTCCCAGGGGCCAAAGCCCTGGATCCTTGGCCGCTAGACTACCCGGCTAAGATCAAAATTACACACTTACTTTAAAAACCTTATTCCTAAAATCTACCACATTAGTATTATAATGAGACGATAAAATAATCCCACTTTTGTAGTCAATTATGAACTTTTTATTTTCTGATGTTCACCCATTGATTGTAGAATAATTCTAAATTATCTTCTATGACTAAATATGGTGAATGTAAATAATAATAGAAGTTTTAACGCTGACAAGACCTTAAAAACTAGGTAAAAATTAGTAAATTCGAAAATGGTCTATATGTAAAACGAAAGTTTTTTACTTTTTTGAATTTTTCATATAACTTTTATTCTAATATTAAATTATGAGTTATTGGGGCGATGATTGGCTTTCTAAAGTCATCATGAAATAAAAGTTCCTGAATTTTTGAGATTGTTTGGAGTACTACGTGAATTCGAACAGAGACGAGTTAGTAGCTATTTATACATTTAGTTGTGAAACTGCTTTAGAAACTTTAATGACAAATTGAACGACAAGCCTCTACCTTCTAGGGGTACGGTAAAGTTTCTAAATTAAATTCTGAATGTTTTAAAGTTACGTCTCTTCTTTCCTACTACTTCTTACATTCTGTGCAATTAACATTAATAATTCTAGTTTAATTCATGATTCTCATTAAGTTAATTTTATATAGACATTAAGTTACTCATTTTTCAATGAAAATGATAATTATAAGTGAGCGATTTAAAGATTCTAATACTAAGAGAAGTAAGAAGGGTTTAAGTGGTGCTGTAACAGCGTTAATCTTAGTAATTGCCAGTGTTATAATAGCTTTAGTAGTTGTAGGATTTGCTTTCGGTTTATTAGGTGAACTAGGCGGTATACCCACAGTAACACAAGTAGGAACAGGGACATTGAGTTCAGTTACTAATAACGGTCAAACCTATTACGTAGCTACTATTACTTTACGCTCTACCGGTAAGGTACAAATAGTGTCTGCATCAATAGTAGGAACCGATGAAACGGCAAGTAGCATTTCCCCTATTTCGTTATCTGCTGGACTTACCACAGTTACATTGACTTTTCCGGCAGAATCCGATTTTATTCCTCAAAATGGCACCGTTTATCAGGTAAGGCTTAGCCTAAGTGACAGTACTACTGTACAAGTAGCCGTTAAATACACTGGTTACACAGTTTTCTAAATTTAATAATGTAACTTACTCAGGAAGGGTTTTTATGTTAATTACACTGAGCACTAGATGGAAAGGTTTTTTAGATTATTTTTTAAAATTAAATCTTAGCCGGGTAGTCTAGCGGCCAAGGATCCAGGGCTCTGGCCCCTGGGACCCCGGTTCGAATCCGGGCCCGGCTACCTTTATGGGGGGGGGGAAACCCCACACCCCCAATACTAACGTATTTCTCAATTATCCTTTCTAAAGGAGCAATGTAATAATGCCTTTGCTCATCATCCCCTCTCTATAATCTAGAATTGTCATCATGAATAGCGTGTGAGGTGTTAATGGTCCAATTATGATTGAATTTAATCGTCATTATCTGGAGAGAGAGTGAGGTGATAGTGTCGTCATTAGGGTATAAATCTATTAAACGTTGATTCTACACGTAAAGAATTAACAATAAATTCGAATATTATATAAAGTCTAAAAAGTATAGAAATATAAATAAACAAGTGACGACACTATCTCCACACTCTGGAGAGAGATAATAGAAGATAAGGTACTTATCATGACTATTTATTCACATATTAATCACTAACGTCAAAGTTATTCATATTTAACAAGTTGGAGTAAATTATAGTCAAATCAAAAGCTCTATATAACATTATCACAAGAAATTAATTCATGAGTCAGGGAGAAGGAGGAGTAGACCAATTTTCTAAGTTTGGACTAGGTGAAGGTATAGCTGGGGCACTAGCTGGTATACTCGGTTCTATTGGAATCTCTACTATAGACTCTGGTACGTGCCAATACTTTAAAGGTCAAGAAATTCTGTTCAACTCATATAAAAACAAAGAGTTGTATAAGTATTTACCCGCTATCGTATTCCCTAGGAGGGTTACAAAAACTTATGTTCAAAACTACCCAGAACTTACTAGTCCCACTAATTTCGATTTATCTAAGGTAAAGAGAATGCAATCAATTCTGGTCAGGCACGGTTTAGTTGTCTCTACGCAAAGAGATGGTAGGACTGTATATGTTTACATTGGTGGGATACCAGGAGGGTTTATTTATACTAACAAATTAGAAGTAGCACAAGGAGGGGCTAGCTTTTCAGTAAAGGCATATAAATCATTCTTTAAAGATATCAATATTAACCCGCGATTCGGCATATTACCGTTAGTGGTGGATGGTCAATATTATACCAATCCATCTATTAGTCAAGGTGGTGCTGGTTTTGGAGCAGATATAGTAGGGATATTCAACTTTATGACATCAACTCTGTATGGAATTTTTGATTCTACACCTTTTACACCAGCCTTTATACAGACAAAAGATTTTACGTACGAGATCAATTACGACCTTTTAACTCAATTAAAGAGTTCTACTTCAGCACAGAAGTTTGCTGATACCCCAGCGATTCACCTTCAAATTCTAAACAACTTAATTGCACCTTCTATGCCAGACTCAACTTACTTCAACCCTCGTCTATCATATTACTCCAATCTTGCTACTGAACCCTTTAATAAGGCTATTGAGGGTGCACCAATTTATATAACTTTCGGTGACCGTGGTGAATGCATGGGTTTGCAGTTAAGGGGTTTTGTTAGCTATCTAAATCCACTAGCTGATGATTTTACAATAACTGTCCCGATGGTGAATAAGGAGGTTATAGTAAGCCCTGGTTTGGCGATTGGTGGAGTTATACAGCCACCTCAAAGTTGGAATTATGATGATTTAGTTAATTGGGCCATAGCTAACGGTATGGGATTTTCTAGGAATATCTTTGATAAATGGGTAGACTTAACTCTATTCGAATCCGATATTATAGGACAGTTGATAGCTAGAGGGTTTGAGGACCTACCAGATCTCGTCCAAGAGTATTTTGACCCCTCGTTTGAGACTGTCGAGAAAGGTGTTGATTACGTGGTAAACGGGATTATAAACGCTTATAATGCTGGTGGGGTAAATGCTGTAATTAACTTTCTGAAGTCGTTATGAAACTTTCCGCGGAAGAACTGTAACGCTTCTACGTGTAATTTTTTACCCCGGAGTACCGACATTACTTTATACGGATTTCAGTCCTTCACTTTATGCCTTTTTACTCTCTTTATTTCCTCAAGAGGAAACATTATTTTTCCTTAATATTCCCTCTGTTGAATTCATTTATAGGATTAATTCTCTTCATACTTGGCCTTCTCTTCATTATGGTAGGCAGTTCATTTTAGATCATTCACAAAATTTCCGCGATTTTGCCTTTCTAATCCTATCTGGCTCTTTAACGTTGCAAGTAGCTGAGGGAGTTCTCAAGTATGGCTTAACCACAGCTGATCAGGAAGGGCGATAAATTTCTCTGAGTTGTAGCAAACTGATACCATACGCGACGTGATTATACGATCTCTTTGAAAACCTCGATTTCTTGTATTGAAGACGTTGATAGTTACAGTGTGTGGGGATTCTGGTGAAGAGAGTTTCCGGGCTTGGCTACCTTAGTGGGGGAACCCCCACTCACTTTATATGTTCGAACAATGCTGGAAATGCTTTTAATTTACAACTCTGAAATATATTTTATGTTTGACCAACTCTTACAAATTATTCATTATATCGACCAAGATAGAATAATTGATGCTGCTTCTAAGTTACTTGAAATTGTTAAAGATAAAGACGACGAAGAGCTAATGAAAATAGCTGCCGAATTAGAAAAGGAGATAAAAGAGCTAAGAGAAGAGAAGAGTATATTAGAGGTTGTAAGTCTGACTTACGCGACTGAGTTTAAACACTTACTCGAGGAAATGGAGAACGTGAGAAAGAGGAAGATCAAGTTGCTTTCAATGGAGTTAATAAACAGACTAGGAGGAAACAACTATCTTGTTAAGGAGTTATTGACTCAGAGAAGAGTTGAGGTAAAGCCTCACACATTTATTTGATTATGTATTAATTTCTGAGCGTAATAGTTCACATATCATCTTAATACAAGAATTACGGAAGCGATCATAACTTTACCGGAAAAATTTAACGAGGAGTTATAGCGGACCCGGTGGGATTCGAACCCACGACCACCGGCTGTCTTCCGGCCCCGCTAGGAGGCCGGCGCTCTATCCTGGCTGAGCTACGGGTCCAATCTTATAATCACTTATTCCACTTAAAGGTTTTTCGGATTAGGAGGAAAAGGAACCACATTGATCCCGCTATAACTCACTAACTCGTTCAACAAGTCGTAAACCTTCCCCGCCCTCATGATCACTACGAAGTCGTTCGATACTATCACCTTACCGCTCGCAATCACTTCTATGTCAGCTTTCTTCACTGTAACTGCAGCGACTCCTCGGGCTCTCAATTTCCCAGCTAGTTCGCCACTCTTACTTATCTGAGCGTCCAAGACTAACTGGAATTTCACCCCTTTGGACGATAAGAATTCCGAAACAAAGAGTAGGGAATCAAAAACTTCTTCCTTCTCTTTCCTCTTCCCCAGACCGAGATCCCTAATAAAGCCGTCGTCACATATGAAGACTTCGTCGTCGTGGATCACGGAAAGTAACGTGAGTCCTACGTTATACCCGTCCACGATTACTTCTTCCGCGTTTTGTACTCTCTTCTCTTTAACAGCCTTTATTTCCTCGTCACTATGAGTACAGCGGTAAAGGAGTAGCCTTTCTTTCGACGTGAGGTTGTACCTTGATGATACTAAGTCCAATGCGGGTTTCCTGTTATACCCCCTATTTATAAGGTATTTGTAGTCCTCATAAGCCCTCAGCAATTGCCGACTTAACAGCATTTATTACATTCTCCTCTGAGACGTTAATAGTCACGTTACCATAAGTTCCTTTACCTCCTCCCCTACCTCCTAAACTCCTCAACTTTTCTATTATTTTGTCCACCTTGAGGTCTTTACTGACTCCTATTTCCACAACTCTATTTGCTTCCCTTACGGTCATTGACAGTACTACCGTTTTAGGTGATGAGGTCAACTTTCTCATAGCCTCTTTGACAAGCTCGTCGTCATAGATATCCTTAATTACGTAGAGAGTGACGTCACTTACGACATCTTTTCTGGCTATTCTCTCTATCTCGTTTAGTACCATCCTTCTGTAGCCGGAAAGTAACTGTTCTTTCTTCTCCTCTTCCTCTAACAATCTCTTGACCCTAGCCTCTAATTGGGAGGGGGACGTGTTAAGGCTCTTTGACATTTCTTTGATCTTCTCCTCCTGCGCCCTTGCGTATTGAGATACTACGTCCCCAGCTACATACTCAAGCCTTATTACACCGTCTTGTAGTTTCTCTACGTTAATGATCTTTAAAGCACCGATCTCGCTGGTGTTGCTTAAGTGGGTACCCCCACACCCTTCAATGTCCCAGTCTTTTATCTCGATTAGCCTCACCTCAGCCCCCTCAGGGACACCTCCGGCGTATATTGATACTCCGTACTTCATCTCAGCCTCTATTCTATTGATATTGAATGGCCTTACCGGTCTGCGGTCGTTGATCACGTAATTAGCGAGGTCTTCGATTTTCTTTATCTCCTCTTCTGTAGGCATTTTATAATGAGTAATGTCGAGCCTCGCTTTCTGCGGGGTTTTTTCCGCACCTGCCTGCCACACATGTTCGCCCAGGACTTTTCTGGCTGCGGATAAGATCACGTGTGTGCCGGTGTGATGTTTCATTATCCTATATCTCCTCTGCCAGTCTATCTCACCGTAAACAGTAGTGCCTTCCGGTATATTCGCCTCTTTATCCAGTATGTGGATTACGTAATCCTTGACTTTCTGTGTGTCAACTACTTTGTATTCAGTGTCGCCTACCCTAATTATCCCAGTGTCGCCTACTTGCCCTCCCCCCTCTGGATAAAAGGTGGTCTGGTCTAGGACTAGGTAGTTTTTGTAAGAGAGAAGTACTTTACCTTGAAAAGACCTCTGGTACTGATCTTTGTAATAGAGTTTGTTAGTAGATGGTGGTGCTCTCTCCTCTATGATCTTTATGAGGTCTTGTGGTAGTTTCTCTTTCTTTCCTCCTTTTATAGGCGCTGACTGGTGTCTTTTAGCGACTAACGCGTAAAAATTATGGGGAACTTCTACCTTTACGTTGGGATTAATCTTACGGGCTTCTTCTGCCACAATGTCTGGGGGGATACCGTTAGAGTCGTATAGTTTTACTAAATCCTCAGCCGTTATCTCCTTGCTTTTCTTTACCAAAGAGGAGATTGCTGAAGTCGCTTTGCTCATTGTCTCTTCAAACCTCTCCTGCTCGAGCTGAACCACGTCGAGTATATAGTCCTTGTTTTTCAACATCTGCGGGAAGTCTTCCCTCCAGTAATCTATTTGCTCTTTGATCAACTCGTAGAGTTTTACATCACTCCCCAGAATTTTGAGGACTCTTAGTGCACGCCTTATTAAAAGCCTACCTAAATAACCCTCACCTGAATTAGATGGGACTAGACCGTCGGCTAACATCATAGCTATGGTCTTGGTGTGGTCTAGTACTTGGAACACCCTAGCAGCTCTAGTCAGCTCCTCGTTAACAAAGTCGAATTTGAGCCCCATTTTTTTTGCTACTTCTTCTCTATGCCTTACTATTGTTTCGGGCTTATCCGGGTCGATCCTACCGGCTAAAATTGCGGCAGTCTTTAACAATTCGTCGTCTACTTTGTTGGACCCGATCTTATCGAAGAACTTGTAAACGAGGTTGCCGTAAATCGCGTGAAACGCTGTGGGAGTCTTCTGAGTAAACCACGCCATTCTCTCTACTCCGTAGCCTGTATCCACGATTTTTAGCTTCAAAGGTACGTATTGGTCTCCCTTGATTTCATATTGCATGAATACTAGTGTTGCCAGTTCAAGCCCCCCTACGGTCACCTCAAAAGATGGGCCCGCATTACCTCCACCTTCCCACCACGACTCCTTGAAGTTGAGCTGTTCTTCCGGTATCCCCAGTTCTTCTGTGAAGAACTCCTTTGCGAGAGATACAGTCTCTTCTTTCCAATATACTTGTTTGTCAGGGTAGTTAAAGGCGTGGTGGGCTGCCATTTCGAAAGTCGTCAAGTGCCTGCCGAAGGTGATACCTACGTTGTCTACATCTTCAAGCCTTATACAAGGTTGGGAGATAACTAAGGGATTTGCGGGAGGTGGAACCACACCACTCGTGACGAAAGGCTGGAAATCTACAATGCTCGCTATAGTTAGGTATAGGTCCTCCCTCCACCTAGCTAACACTGGTTTGGGCGGAATTATGGTATGTCCTTTCCTCTCAAAGAACTTTAGGAACTTATTTCTCGCTTCTCTTACGGTGAGGGGAGGGGACTTTATGTCCAGGTCAAAGAAGTAGTAGTCCGTACAAGGTACGTCACTACAAACTTCACGGGATTTGTCTTTAGCCCAGAAAGGGGTTGAACAAGACTTACATAATTTTCTTTCATAATTGTTTGATAAAAAGAAATTAAGTCTGTACTCGCTTTCACTTGCTTTCATAGATTAAAATGCGTGGAGCGGTGTTAAAAAGAGTTTTCTTATCCGAATAGTGAGGCTAGACCGCCACCAATCTCCTCTTCACTAGGTCCCTTCTTCTCTTCTTCCTCCTTCTTCTCCTCCTTCTTCTCAGCAGGAGCAGCAGCCTGAGCAGGAGCAGCAGCCACAGCTACTGGCATTGCAGTAGCGTTCTTGAGGACTTCGTCGATGTTTACTTCTTTTAGGGCAGCTACTACAGCCTTTAACCTAACTTCGTCTACGGTTATACCTGCAGCAGAGAGTACGTTTTTGAGGTTATCTTCATTTATCTCTTTTTTAGCTGAATGTAATAAGAGGCTCGCGTAGATGTATTCCATACTGTATCAATCCTCTTTAACCGACAAAGCAATATATAAAATTTTCATTAACCGAATAGTGAGGCTAGACCGCCACCAATCTCCTCTTCACTAGGTCCCTTCTTCTCTTCTTCCTCCTTCTTCTCCTCCTTCTTCTCAGCAGGAGCATCAGCCTGAGCAGGAGCAGCAGTTGGTACTTGTATACCTAAGTCTACTTTACCACTAATTGCTCCAGCAAGTGCATATGCCTTAGCCATAGCTCTTGATATTACCGCTTGTGCAGTCTCAGGAGTTATGTAGCCTATTTCAGCAGCTAAGGACATAGCATTTCTTGCAGCTTTCTGTGCGGTGACCTTCAGAACTTCTGGCACTGGATAGGCTATCTCTACAGCTAAGTTGAAGGCGTTAAAGTGAGCTTTCATTACTTGATCCTTGTACTCGTCTAAGTTAATCGCCAGTTGTTCGCCGGGTATCAGTATGCCTCCTTCATATGCGACTTTTATGCTGAGCTTTATATAGACGGGCATTATCCCTAACTTTTGTAGTATAGGTATAGCATCGGGAGGAATTGGATCGCCAGGTTTAGCTATCACAGTATCTTGTAAGACGTGTACTTTACCGTCTTGAACCTTAGTCTTAACCTTAAGCTTTCCGAAAGTGCTCAGTATAGGACCTGCAGGCATTCCAGTGTCTCCGGCTGGTATTACTACTTCTTCATCTGCCTTGTCTCCAGGCATTGCATACCTCTTTAGTTTAAACTTGGAGAGGAATAAGTGGAGTTCGAACGGGTTTGCTCTGGTGAAGATATAAGCGTTTGACCCAGTGAGATAAGGTTTGAAGTTAGATGCGTCAATACCAGCTTTCTTAAGGGCTAATTCGAACAAACTGTTCTTAGTTACTTTTATCTCAGCTTTCCCTCTCAATTTCTTTCTAATATCGTGCAACTTGTCAGCTGGGAATCCTTGTATATCCGCGATTATTATTGTAGTGTACTCCTTAAGCTTTTGGGTTAGTTCTTCTACTTCCTCTATCTTCCATTTCGGAATTTTGTGTTGAGTTACTACGGCCATCTTAATCACTTCATATTAACTTTTACTACTTTACCCATAGTGGTTTTTACATATATCGCTCTCAAAATACCTTCAACTCTAGTCTTATTTTCGATAGCGTTAAGTACAGCTAAGGCATTGTCGGCTAGATCTTCAGGCTTCATATCTTCAGTCCCTATGAAAGCTTGAACATGGGGCTGGTCTTTTGTCTTAACTAATGTTGATCTCTTAAACCTATTAACGTATTCTGAGACGTCAGAAGAGTTTGGAAGAGGAACCGGGAACTTTCCTCTAGGACCCAGTGCGGGTCCAATTATCCTACCAGCTAATGCCATAGAGTCCTGAGATATCAAGAACCAATCGTTCTGTCTTGCGAGTTTCTTCACTGGTCTCTTCTGCCCTTGTAATTTTTGTAACTCTTCTTTGGTTAGGATGACGTTCGGTTGAGCTTTCTTGACTGATTCTAACTGCTCAAAGGAAGGCACTACGAGAACTTTCCTAGCCTTTGTCGGAGCCTTAGGTAGCGGGACTATCTCCCTTAGTTTTATCTCTCCTTTTTTCATATCTACTCCTTTAAAAGTTACTATTATGTCAACGCTCTGAGTGAAGTTCCTCTTAGGATTGTTTGAAGGGTCTAGTGCTTGTTTTAACGCTTCCACTAGACTATTTCTGTCAGCGATCATAATTTCACCCTTCTACCTCATTCCATTTTTGCTCATATTTGGTTAATAAGTCATCATACTTACCTTGTTCTACTTCTTTTACAACCATCTTTGGATCTTTACCCTCTACTGTAATTCCTATTGATCTCGCAGTCCCTAGAATGCTCTTTACTGCAGCCTTTAGGGTCTTAGCTGTTAACTGCGGCTTCTTCTTTATTGCTACGTCGATTATCTGCTCCATCTTTAAGTTCCCTATCTTCTTGTGCTCGGGGTCACCAGAAGGTGCTTCAGCACCTACAGTTTTGAGAAGTAAGGATGTGGTGGTTGGAACACCTACCTTTATTTCATATTTCTTGGTGGAAGTGTCAACTTCTATAGCTACAGGTACTGTCATGCCTTTGAATTGAGATGTTGCCTCATTTATTTTCTTTACAACTTCACCTACATTTAGTCCTAGTTGTGAGAGCGTAGGACCCAGTGGTGGGCCTGGCTTTGCGTTTCCTCCTTCAACTACGATTTTTATTGACTTTGTGGGCATAAGCTTATCACCTTACTTTTTAACGGGTTTGACTTGGTCAAGGGGAACTGTAACCTGAAGAGGAAATGATGATTCTAAAATATTTAAAACTACTTCATTCTTTGCACTATCTAATCTCTTTACTTCCGCTTGCATACCTCTAAAAGGGCCGCTCACAATCTCTACTATATCGCCCTCTTTCACAGTAGGTATTGCAACGGTCTTAGAGACGAATTTGACTACATCTTCTTTTTGGACTAATCCATGGGCTACTCCTTTTACGTGTCTTATACCAGTAGCTACCAGTTTTACTACATGTGGACCAGAGGCTTCTACAATGACATAACCCTTGACATTGGGCGGGACAATAATTGAATAAATCTCCTTAACGTTATTTGTTTTGATCCTCTCTTCTATCATCAAGGCTACGTTTATTTCCTGACCAGCCGTAACTCTTACTGCGTAATAGTTCCTGAATCTTGGTGCTTCCACTATATTCACCTATTTTATAATTAGGGTAACGGAAAGTTGTATTATATACGCGAGGATCCCGACAACTCCGACTACAAGTAATGTAAGCTTAATGCTGTAGCTTAACATATCCTTGTCAGGTTTTTTAGCTACGCTGGTTATCAGTTTCCAATCGTCCTTGAGTTTTTTAAGGGACTCTAAGAATGCCATATGTAGATAGTTTTTGACCATAATTTTAACTTTAACTACTGAAATATTCTCTTTATAAACCAGTCCGGATCGAAGGGAACTAAACTGTCATATTCTTGTCCTATTCCCAAGTAGATCACGGGTTTCTTAAGATCGTAAGCTAATGACAAAACTATTCCTCCTTTTGCGTCAGCGTCCACTTTGGTGAGTATTACTGCGTCATAGCCGATATTATTCTCGAAATATCTAGCTTGTTCAAGAGCGTCGTTACCAGCAAGTGAATCAAGGACTAATATCCTTAAGTCCGGCTTTGTTATTCTTACAACCCTCTTGAGCTCTTCAACTAGGTCAGCGTCAACGTGCATCCTTCCCGCAGTGTCAATTAGCACCACGTCTATGTTTCTGCTTTTTGCAGAATTTATGGCGTCAAATGCGACTGCAGCAGGATCCCCACCGTATTTCCCCCTAACTAGGGGTATTTCGAGCTTTTGGGCGTGATAAGCCAGTTGTTCTTGAGCAGCTGCCCTGAAGGTGTCGGACGCAGCTATAATGGAACTAATACCGTTTTTCTTCAGCATGTACGCTACTTTAGCTATTGTCGTGGTTTTTCCAACACCATTTACGCCGAAGAAGACAATCACGTAAGGCTTCTTACCTTCGCTTTTTATTTCTTTTACCAAGTCGAAGCCTCTGTTTTTTGTAAGGATCTCTTCTATAGATTTTTTTAGAGAATCTGTTATTATTTTCTCTATCTCCTCGCTTCTACTAACCTTCTTTCCTACTAGGGAGTTTTTCAGGTCTTCTAGTATCTTTTCCGACACTTCGTAGGAGACGTCAGCCTCGAGAAGTTGGTATCTGAATTCTTCAATTAATTCAGTTATGTCATCCTCCTTTATAGTCTTATATTTGAGGAAATCGAAGAAAGAGAAACGTGATTTAGACTTCTCCTCAGCCTTCTTTTCGTCTTTAAGTTTTTCCGTTACGGATTGTGGAGGGGACTGAGTATTAGGTTGAGGGATTTGGTCAGTGGGTTGGGGAGGAAGAGGTTGAGGCTTTGCTTCTTGTGGAGGTTTTTGATCTTCTTTTGATTTCTGTTGAGTTGCTTCTTGGGGGATTTGGACATTCTGTTGGATTCCAACTTTTTGCTCCTGCTCGGGTTTTTTCTCCTCTTCCTCTTTTCCTGTTACTTTACCTAAAAAATTAGAAAGTGCTTTCTTTAATTTATCGAAACAAAATTATCCACCTGTTTGAGCTTGGGCTTGGATAGCGGATAGAACTTGTGCAAGCTGGTTATAAGCCTCTATTGATTTAGCCAGTTCGGCTTGTAAAGCTTTAGAATAATCGTTTAGTTCTTTTTCTTTATCGTCTAGTATTTTCTTTGCAGTCTGCGGATCTACTTCTACAAAGTACTGCAGTCCTAAGTGGACTATTACTTTCACGTTGTTTATATTACTCACCTTAAACATGACATTACCTTTCCTATCTCCGATCATTATATACTCCTGATTACCTTTATTTATCTCATCTATTGCACTTTTTGAGGATTTAACTGACTCAATTGAGTCTAAGACCTCAGTTAAGGTTTTCTGGAGAGTATCTATATACTCTTTAAGTTCCACTGCTTGCTGGTAAAGAGCCCCTACGTCTATGGCTATTTGTCCACTTTGTTCTCTCTCACTCATGCCACTCACAATATTATCTTTTCTAACTTTACTAAATCTCTTGTTGTTTTATCGTTTATCTCTTCAGGTTTGACCTCCCTTATTTCCTCGATTCTAATGTTATACCTCTTAATCTTGTTTTTACTTCCGAAATCACTGTATATTTTTTCTAGTGCTTGTTTTTCGTTTAATGCCCTTATGTACTTAACGAATTTTTGCCTTGTGGGAAATCTAGACTCGTTAAATAATGCCGTTCCTCTGACCATGAAAATTTTGATCTCGGACATCAATCATTAAATGCTCTTTGGATTCTTAAAATCTCTGGTCCGGTAGTGGACGAGCCAACAAGGACTCCGTTCTTGTTTGCAATTAGTCCACTTCTTATAAAGACGCTTCCAAAATTAACAGTTCCCGTATCCAGCTTCACCTTGAAGAATTCGGACAGTTCAGTTAATTCCTCTTCTGTAACGTCTACGTGGACTAACCCAGCTTTGTCAGTTACGACTCCTACAGAACCCACAGTGATTATATTAGCTATACTACCCCTCTTCACGGCTTCAACTTGAATAACTTTTCTAATCTTCTCTACCTCTACGTCCGTCAGTTCTTTGTACAATAAAGCAGCATGTGAGTTCATGAGTATTATGTTACCTAATGCTGTAGGCTTGATATCTAAGATCTCAACTCTCACATCTTTGGCTTGTTGTTTTATGCTTTGGTACTCATCGTCTGTAATGGTCTTGGGCAGAATGATTACGTCGTTGTTACCGGAGACCAAGATGCCTACAAGCACGCTCTTAGCCACTGTAGTCTGGATTACCTCGGTCTTTAAAACTTCCTGAATCTTATCTAGAACTAGTCTGTCATCTATCTTAGGTAAAATAGTATACTTATCATTAGTAAAAACGTATATTCCTATATTATCTGTCCCGAATATTGAAAGCTTGTCTAAATTCATTCACTCTTAAGTGCGAGAGTAACTAAATATATCTTTTCCCCTACCTTTCTAACATTTATCCTTACTTTTCTCACAATCTTATCCCTACCGTTAGTAGATACTGCTCTAGCTAGTATTGGATCGATTATGACCCTCTCCGCATCAAAATGTCTTTTGACAATGCTCCTAATCATGTTGAGTGCCCTTCTAGCCCTCACGTTTCTTCTACCCATGAATGCTCTTCTGAAGTTCACTACCATCTCGAAATTATCCTTTTCTTTCTTAGCCCTCTTTTTCTCGGCAGTTTTTTGCTCCTTCTTCTCACTTTTCTTCTCTTGTTGTACCTCTTGCTTAACCTCGGTCTGTTTTTGGGGTTGTTGCTCTACCTGCTGTTGAGTAGTGGTTTGTTGGTTTTGAACTTCTTGTACTTCCTGATTGTTTTGTTCAGTCATCTCGTTACACCTTCAGGCTATTCCTTCTCCAATTTCTTTTAAGAGGGTTAAATCTGATTTTAGCATTAGTTTTTAAAACTACCCAAGCCGGAATGGCTGAGTTACTTTTAATCGCTTTTGCAAGTCTCAGTTTTTTACCTAAAGGCTTGTGCTTACTCATTTCCATCCCCTTTCCTTAATTGTTATTTTGAAATCTTTTTTAGTTTGAGAGGTGAGTTGTGCTAAAATTTCCTTTAACTCCTCGTCAGTTAAAGGAGCCTGAATCCTCCCTGCTTGTGCTAAGGCTATTAATTGATTCTCAATAGCTTCAGCTATTTCTGGCTTTACGAGCTTTACGTTTGCTAATCTTTGCCTAGCTTCTGGTGTTAATATAACTCGTAAAATTGCTTCTTTCTTGGCTTCAAGTTCGGCTTTTCTTTGCTGTTCTTCTAAGACTTTTCTTTGTTGCTCTACTGCCTTCCTTCTTAATAACTCTTGTAGTTCTTCATCGTATTCGTCACTCATGATAATCACCTAATTACTCTAAATACTTTTTCAAATCAGTTCTTTTATCAGCCAGCTCTTTAAATATTTCGTATGATAATTTGTCCAAAAGCGACCTTCCTTTAGGAGAGAGAACTCTACCTTGTTTCGTCTTAGCAATTAACCCGGCTTTCTCAAGCTGACGGAATATGAGGCGGTTAGCGTGACCAGGACCTCTTACTGATATAGGTGGCCTAGTCCCTCTCCTCTTTAATCCTCCATAAATCCTTCTCGTCTCACCTACTCCTAAAGGCTGTTGCATATAAACTCTCCTGAGCAATGAAGCAGCCCTTATATACCACCAGTTTTCTGGGTTATCCGGAACCCTTTCTTTGAAGCTAGCTGTTTTTGCATATAGAGCCCAATCTGGAGGTTGTAACTCCTTAACGTTCTCTTTTAAGTACTCACTGAGCCTTTTGATCAGCTCGTCGGCTGGAACCATATTTACAGTTATCATACGCCTACTAATCATTCATTTAAGGTTTAAAAGTTAATCTGACTTTCTAATTTCGATGGATAATGAGATTTTACATAGCCGATGAGGCTTCGATACTCAAGGGCGAAATAACTGACGTTTATTTCGATAGAGCCGTAAGGACTTTAGAGCATTTAGGATTTAAGGAAGTCAAAGTTAGAATGGAAATACACTCCTATGGCCTCCCTAAGGATTACCAATGGGCAGTTTTTACCGGGCTAGAAGAAGTGTTAAACCTCCTTGAAGGAAAAGATGTAACTGTCTACGCGATGCCTGAAGGTACACTCTTTAAGGAAATTGAACCAGTTATGATAATAGAAGGTAACTACTTAGATTTCGGTGTCTATGAAACAGCTTTTCTCGGGATTTTAAGACATTACTCAAGCATATCTACAAAGGCAGCTAGGATAAAGAGACTGGCATTAGACAAGACAGTTTTATTCTTCGGATTAAGGGCGGTTCATCCGGCTATAGCGCCGATGGTGGATAGGGCTGCTTATATAGGAGGTTGCGATGGCGTATCGGGAGCCTTTAATGAAAAAACTTTAGGCGTAAAACCGTCGGGAACTATGCCTCATGCGTTAATGCTGTCTGTAGGTGATAACGTAAAGGCGTGGAAAGCCTTCCACGAAGCAATGCCACCTGATGTACCGAGAATAATACTTGCCGACACTTTTGAAGACGAGAGAACCGAAGCACTAAAGGCAGCTCAGTTACTCAAGGATAAGTTGTATGGAATCAGGTTAGATACACCTTCAAGTAGAAGGGGGAATTTTAGGAAGATAGTTCAAGAGGTTAGGTGGACTCTTAACATTCACGGTTTTACTAACGTTAAGATATACGTTAGCGGTGGAATAGATGAAGATGATATTATACAATTAAGGGATATAGTTGATGGCTTCGGTGTCGGAACAAGTATAGCTAATCCATCTGAAGGTGTTGATTTCAGCGCCGATATTGTAGAAAAGTTCGAAAACGGCAAGTGGATACCCTTCACTAAAAGAGGAAAATGGCCTGGAGCAAAACAAGTGTACAGATGCGGAGACACTCCAGATACAGATGTAATTACATTACTCGACGTACAACCTCCAAGACCAGAGTGTAAACCACTGTTGAAAAAGGTGATGGAAAGGGGTAAGATAATTACTGATCTACCGTCTGCAAAAGAAATAAGAGAATACGTTCTGGAACAGCTAAAAAAGCTTCCTAATTAATCTATAACTATTTCCTTAGTATTTTCTAAGCTTCTATTAAATGCTATTTCAACTATGGGTTCCATTCTTCTGATAGCGTTATATAATCTCAGATTGACTGTCCTTATAGCTATCAGTATCCTGTAGTTCTTTATATTAGAAGTTGAATTCTCTATGTTTGTAGCTTCGCTTATTAAAACCCTCCTGAGGGTTCTGAGTTCTTCCATAGTCTCGTTTATCAATTTAGCGTCTTCTTTGGCAAGGACTTTTATGGTATGGTCTATTATTGCTGTAGACTGCTCTATTAAGTCGAACATGTTGTTCCAGTAATTTTTGACTTCTTCAAGTTCCTGAGGTGTGAGAGTCAACAAGTCAGTAGCAGCTTCGCTTATTTCATCAGCGGACTCCTCAATCGCCTTTATTAATATTCTATTTCCTATAAGCTGTATCCTTTTAACACCTATCATGTAAGCCAAGCTACGATTAGATTGTGAAAGGATTAATTGCCTTAGAGCTAGATAATAAAGTCTATCAACCTCCTTTTCTAACTCTATTGTTTCTTGCAGGAATGTCCTACTACCCTCCTTTATACCCAGGCTTAAGTAATGGAGCATTTGCTTCAGGTTGTTAATTAGCCTGTTAAGTAAGCTTGTCATGGTGTATTTCGTGGGATCCAAGAAGGACTGTATTTGAATATAATCCACGTTCTGAACCGTAATTTCATATCCTATTAGACTTCTTACTGCTTCTTTCACCTTTCTCAGTATGTCTTCACTAAACAGCTTGTCTTTGCTCTCTATCTCGATCTTGTCAAAGCCAAGAATGTACAAACCGTAAATTATCCTCGTGACTATTTCGGGCATTATATTGTTTGAAAGAAGCACTTTCACCTCTTTAGTTGCGTTTTGTAGTTTCATATTTGGTGGATATACTTTTAGGCTTCCGTCTTCATCTACCTCCAAGTATACACTCTCCCCTGGTGATAATCCTACCTCTTTTACCCATTCAGCAGGTAATGATACCATAAGTGTCGATTTACCGAATTTCTGAACTCTACGAACCTCCATTTTTACTCACTAGTCTATGTTATATATATTTGTAAAGTTTATAAAAGTAGTTTAAATGTGTATCAGATTATTTTAATCTCGGGTATTTTGCCATACTCTTTAAGGTAAATTTCTCCTTCACCAGTAGACGGAATAATTCTAATTCCGTAAGGTCTTCTTTTAGTAAACTGGATTGCCATGGAATCTCTTAAGATCTTTTTGTATAATTCTATGTCTCTTTTCACCGCTATCATATCTAATCCAGCAACACAGACAGAAGTCAAAGCCATCAACTGAGATAGGGTTAAAGAACCTTCTCTAACTCTTTCCATCAAAACGTTATCTTCAGCTACGGGCAACATAAGTTCAGAAAAACCTATCGGAGCTATTTTTAGCCTCCAGACTAACTCGAATATCCTCCTATTTATATTCGCAACCGTGGATAGCTGTCCGAAAGAGAATATCTTCTCCCCGGAAAGATTTTCTATTAGTCTTCCAGTGCTCTCTTCCATCCATGGGGACAGAGAAGCATCTATACCTAGATACCTTATTCCTATTTCCTTGCTTATTTTTTTACTGTATTCGTCAGCAAATGCTAGAACTCTCTCCGCTCTGTTCTCCTCGAATTCTCTAACATAGATTAGCGAGGAAGATAAAGAGTCGTTTATCGTGTTAGCGCTACCAACTGGAAAGTAAGGCGTGGTTAGGAATTCCTCGTTTACGAGTATCGCTACTCTTGTTGCAATTTCGGGGTCTAACGAATATACTAATTGTGCAACGTCGTCAATATATTTACTGTCATTAAGTAACACGGAAGCATAGAACGATTTATCGGTAGATAAAAAGTCCGCGATACTTCTCAGTTCATCCTTAGCTCTTCTGTGTATGATTGAATAAATTATACCTTTTCCCGAAGGTATTTGATTTACTTTACGCTCTAAGTCCTTTAGCTCAGGGGGAAACGCTATTCTTTTCGTCCATACTACTTCGTCTTTTATGTTTTGAAGCTGATCTACATATTTAACTAACTTGTCCATATCTTCTGAAACGAAGAAAATAGTGAGGGCTCTTATCTTCATGTGTCCATCTATGCTTGACAAATATTTTAGTTTACTGGGAAAATGATCAATTAGAATGCCTAGGCTTACAATTTTACTGTCTAACAACAATTTAGACGCGCTATATCATGCTTTGACTCTAGCACTATCAGCTAGGGCTTTAAACTGGGAAGTTAAGGTCTTTGTGGTTTCTCAAGCAGTAGCTCTCTTTTTAAAGTCCTCCAAACCTAAGTTAGATATGCCCTTTTTTGCTAGGCTCTACGTAAAGTTTCAGATGCGAAGGCTTAAGATAACCGATGCTGAGAAAATGCTTGATGATGCTATAAAAGAGGGTGTGGAGTTTTACGTAGACGAAGCAGGTCTTAAGGTTATAGGGGCTAGTAAGGAAGACCTTAAAGATGGTGTAAAACTTTCAGGAAGTATTACGTTTTTAACCCAAGCAAGAGAATCCGAGGTGGTGTTGTCCCTATGATAATCGATAGTGAGGACGTTTGCCCAGTAGTTCTTGTAAACGTCTTAAGGGCTTTCAGAGAGGCTAAAGACGGTGAGGAAATAATAGTCAAAACTAAGTGGGAAGCTGCTGTGACGGAATTAGAGAAGTGGTGTAGAGAGACTAACAATCAGTATTTGGGATGGAGTAAGGAGGGTAGCAAATTCGTAATAAGGATGAAAGTTGTAAAGAGAGATAATAATGCTTAAATTTGATAGTAAAATTAAACATAATTGGCGGTCAATATTGTGTCAAAGGAGTTCCACGTATTCACAAACGCAATAGAACTAATGGAAGGGATGTGGCCTACTCCCCTTCTTAAGTTAAATATAGGAAATAACGTCTGGGCCAAACTCGAATTTTATAACCCGTTAAGTCACAGCATAAAGGATAGGACTGCACTCTTTCTTTTCAAAGAAGCACTAAAAAGGAAAACAGAGCACCTTGTTGAAGCTACATCTGGCAATACCGGTATAGCGTTATCAGCGTTATCAGCTATTTACAACGTGAAGTTTACTGTATTCGTCCCTTCTACTGCACCTTCAGCCTTTCCAGTATTGATGAAGTTGCTGGGGTCAGAAGTAATCTCAGCAGGTTCTTCAACCAACGATTTGCTGCCTTTAGTGAAAAGACTTAGCTCCTTCGGAGGGTATACACATCTAGACCAGTTCAATAATGAAGTTAATGTGATGGCTCACTACGAGACTACCGCTAAAGAAATTGAAGCACAGTGTACCAATGCCGGGATTAACTTGAGGAGAATTATAGCCACGGCTGGAACAGCAGGACATTTAGTCGGTATAGCCAAGTATTTTAAGGAAAAGAAAGGAGATGAAATAGAGATAATAGGAGTTAACCCAGCAGAAGGGGAAAGAATTCCGGGTATAAAGAGAGTTACACCTGATAATAAATTCCTGAAAATGACTAAAATAGACAAGCTAGTTGATGTCACTTTAAAAGAGGCTGTAGAGGGAGTTAAGGAGGTAGCTAGAAAGAGCGGTATTCTGATAGGTTTAAGTGCTGGAGCTACAGTTGCGGTTTTTAAGAAATTAGGGTTAATAGACGATACCGAGGCTACTGTTCTTATATTTCCTGATGATGCGTTTAAATACATTAATGAGCTCTCATAATATGTGTAATTAGTTTTTTAAGGAAATACCCCTAAAGTTTAATCCCGTGACAGAGATCATAATAATTTTAAACAAAAATGGAGATATATTGGATTTTTCTCCAAGGAATATAGATATAAGAGAAATTTCTAAGCTGAAACAAGAAGAGGTATATGACGACGGCGAATTAATAAGAATAAAAGCCATAGTTTAAGATATAATGCGACTGGAAGATTTCTTCAAAGACATTTATGTGCAGACGAAGATAGTTACGGTAGAAAATCAGAAACTAGTAATGAAGTGTTACAATTCATCCACGAGTTTCAAGTGGTATTTTATCTCACCATCATTCAGGAACTATCCTTATAGCTCAAACCCAGAAGAGAGAATGAACAGAGAGTTAAATTTCTTTACATATAGATGGAGGGAGATAATAACACCTAAAGTAATAGACTTCGATATGGAACAGACATGCGTTTACAGAGAGTTCTTAGAAGGAGAAGAAATTAGGAATTTAGATCATTTCGAAAAACTTGGAAAGGCTTTACGCCACATACACAATGAGGGTTTTGTTATGGGTGATACAAAGTTGGAAAATTTTATTACAGTTCAAGGAAAAATTGCGGTTATCGACGCTGAACAAGCGATTATTTCCACGGATATTTCTCTTAGAAGTTGGGACTTGCTTGTCCTTTCTTTTTCCACAGCTTATACTTTTATAAAGGATCCTCTTACTTTCGGAAAAGCGATTGAGACTTTATTCTCTAGTTACGAACTGCCTAAGGAACAAGCTGAAGAACTTCTAGGAATAAAAGCTATCGGACTTATAAGTTTGATGCCTTTCCTTCACTTCTCTACGTTCAGAAAAGTTGTTGAGAAATACTTATAGTCACTCCGTTTCTCTCATTCTTAGAGATCACTATTTCTTCGTCGTTTATTCGTGTTCCACATGCAGGACATCTGTAAAAATACCTTACTACTTTTTTGCCGTCGCTAGTACTTTCAGCTTCACCTATAAAATCCATCCTGATATTGCATTTTGGACAAAGAAGCTCTTTCATCCTGACTTATTAGGACAGAATTAGAATAAAAAAGTAATGAAGGACAGATACGGGAGGCCGATTGAGGACTTAAGGGTTACACTTACACATGTATGTAATTTCTCATGCTTTTTCTGCCATATGGAAGGTGAGGGAAATGACGGTGGTGAGTTAACAGCTGAGGAGATATCCTTAGTTGCCAAAGTCGGGAAAGAATTCGGTATAAAAGCCGTGAAACTCACCGGAGGAGAACCTACTCTCAGGAGGGACATTGTAGAGATCATACGGAAATTAAAGGATGTAGGAATAGAAGAAGTTTCAATGACTACTAACGGATTTCTCTTAGAAAAGATCGCCAGAGAACTCAAAGAGGCTGGACTGGATAGAGTTAATATAAGTTTGCACTCGACTTTCTCGCAACTTTTCAAGGAAATAACTGGAGTTAATGGCTTCGAGAAAGTTGTGAAGGGTATAGAAGAATGTAACAAAGTAGGTTTAAAGCCAATAAAGTTGAACTTTGTCGTTACGAGGAAAAACATTAGTGAGGTTTTCAAAGTTATTGAACTCGCTGAGAATCTGGGAGTAGACGAGATACACTTGATTGAGCTACACCCAGTAGGGCTGGGTAAAGAGTCCTTTAATTACCATGTATCCCTTGACGAGATCGAGAAAACTCTTAAGGAAAAAGGAAAATTCCTAGGTACTAGGAATAAACATAACAGACCGAGATATCAATACGGCAAGATTAAAGTTGAAGTGGTCAGACCTTATGCTAATCCCTTCTTCTGTGCAGGATGTAACAGAATTAGATTAACAGTAGACGGTAAGCTAAAGACTTGTTTGTATAAGGAGGACAAAAGTGTAGACATAATAGATATATTGAGAGGTAATTATACAGAGGAGGAGAAAATATCCGCGCTGAGAGATGCTTATAGGTTAGCTATATCAATAAGAGAGCCTAATTTCCTATTCGGAGTGAACAAGTATGAGATTAAACAAGTTGGATAAGATTATGGAAGAAGAAGGAGTACAGTGTAGTGTTGTATTAAGTGGTGCCACAATCTTCTATCTTACCGGTTACGATTACATCACGACCGATATAGGAAATGCCGTAGCGTTAGTATATTGTGACGGGGTTCCCACTTTGATAGTACCAGTCCTCGAAAAGAACAGAGCTGAGGCTAAAGTAGGTGATAAGATAGAGGTACTACCTTACAGTTACTCGTTGATAGGAGAGAGGGTTTTTAAAGGAGGACTAATTGACGCTATTGCCACTAAAATAAATCCACCTAAGAAAGTAGGAATAGATATGCAAAATTCTTCCAGTTCTTTTTACCTCTCTTTCAAGGAAAAGGTTGGGGATTATATAGATATATCGAAAAAACTAGCTATGAAGAGAGCGATAAAGGAGGACGAGGAGTTAGAACTCATAAAGAAGGCAGGGAATATAACTACATCAGCAATGAGAATAGGTAGCGAAAAAATCCAGAACACAGGTATTACAGAGAGAGAAGTTGCAGGACTAATAGATATGACAATGAGGAATGAAGGAGCAGAAGATTATGCGTTTCCTTCAATAGTGGCTTTCGGTGAAAATTCAGCATTCCCTCATCACGTACCAAGTGATAAAACAATAAGGGAAAACGATAACGCGGTAGTTGATATAGGGGCTAGGTACCGCAACTATTGCTTTGATAGCACCAGAACGTTCATTAAAGGGAATTCTGAGGAGGTTAAGAAGATCTACGAAATTGTGCTACAAGCACAATTGGAAGCTATAGACACAATTAGGGAGGGGGTAAAGGCTTCTGAAGTAGATCTAGCGGCGAGAAGGGTAATTGAGAAAGCGGGATTCGGAAAGTATTTCATTCATTCTACGGGACACGGAGTCGGGATAGAAGTTCATGAATTCCCTGCTGTCTCCCCTACTTCTAACGACGTTTTGAAGGAGAATATGGTGATCACAGTAGAGCCGGGTATTTACTTGAAGGGAAAGTTCGGAGTGAGAATTGAAGACACTGTAATAGTTACTAAAAAGAAAGCAATAGTTTTAGAAACTGTTTATAAGTATTTGTAAATCGAACTTTTTATGGTGTAACAAATTTTTTGAACCAAACTTTTTATTTTAACATACGCAATCAGTCTATTGTTATGGAAGAAGCACTCGACCAAGAGAAATTAGTTGAAGAAATTGCAAAAAGAGTTAGAGAAATAATAGAGTTACTAGGCGAAAACCCGGATAGAGAAGGACTTAGGGAAACGCCTATAAGAGTAGCTAAGGCGTTGCTGGAAATGACTTCCGGCATTAGGTCTCCGCAACCTAACATTAAAGTCTTTTCATTAAAAGAAAACGGAAGAAGTAGCGAAGAGGATCAAATAGTATTGGTAAAGAACGTGTCTTTTTCTTCATTATGCGAACATCATATGTTGCCGTTCATAGGTAAAATTCATGTAGCGTATATTGTAGGGCAGAGCAGAAAAGTTGCCGGATTCAGCAAAATTATAAGGATAGTTAATTATTACGCGTCGAGACTACAGATTCAGGAGAGATTAGTTGAGCAAGTTGCAGATGCGATTATGTACAGTGATGTAGAGCCTAAGGGAGTGATGGTTATAGGAGATGCAATACACATGTGTGCTTACGTTAGGGGTGTAAAAGATAAAGAAGCGACTCTAACATCGGTAGCCACTAAAGGAGTGTTAAAGAACAACGCTTCGTTAAGAAACTACGTATTCAGGCTATTAGAAACGTCAAAGAGATCAACTTTATTATAGGAAAAGACAATTTTTTATGTTGAATGAGTAACGATAATAAAATTACTACTTATAGCAATAATAGTTACTCATTAATTCTAGAGCTTATAAGAAAATATGGAGAGTTAAAACAATCTGATCTTGTTAATTTATCGGGTATTTCAAAAAGCAGGGTCTCGGAAATATTAACAGAACTTGAGAAAAAAGGAATAATAGAAAGAAAGAAGCTAGCTGGAAGAAACCTTATAGTCAGACTCTCCTCCAGAAAATTCCTAACATTAGGTATCATAAAGGCTGCTGAATACCCCTTCATCATTCCCTTCATAAAACTTTTAAAAGACAGAGGTTATAACGTAGATGTCAAAGTCTATAATAATGGATTGGAAGTGACTAGAGACCTTTCTATGGGAAAGCTCGATATGGCATTATCACCCGTAGTGACACAACTCCTATTTCAGAAAATTTTCAATAACTTCAAGATCATTGCAGGAGGTGCTAAGGGCGGAGGAGCTATATTGGGGGAGCCCTCTTGTAATTACATTGCGACGACATCGTTATCAAGCATGGAGTTCTGGTCTCTATTATATGATCCTGAAGCTTCTCTCATAGAGTTTTCTAGTCCTGAAGATATGATAAACGCTATGAGGAAAAAGGAAGTTAAAAAGTTGTCTATTTGGGAGCCTTACGTAACTATCCTTTCCAATGAAGGTTTCAGAATAATTCATACATTTGAACCACTTCATTGCTGCACGTTCGCCATTAGAAACGGATTAGACTCGGAATACTTTAAAGAGATATATGAGCAAGCTTTTGCCTCTTTCCTATCTCATAAGGACAGATGGATACAAGATTACTCTTCGATAGTTAACATTGACTATCAAGTACTAAAGAAATCTGCAGAAAATTACGTATTCGACTCTTATTTAGACTTAAATGAGATAAGAAGAAATATGAGAAAAAGTGGTATATTACTGCCTTAGACATCTAAGTAATAATATATTTCCATCGGGTGTGGATATTGTTGCATTACTTTTGCTTCTTCTCTCTTTAGATCTATGTAAGCACTGAGTATTGATGAATTAAATACAGGCTTTAGGAATTCACTATCACTCTCTAACTCATCTAATGCTTCATCTAATGATCTAGGTAGTTCTCTAATCTTCAACTGCTTCTTCTTTTCCTCGCTCATATGATATATGTTCTCGTCCACTGGATCACCTGGGTCAATCTTCTTCTTGATCCCATCTAAAGCAGCCATCAGCATCGCGGCGAATCCTAAGTAAGGATTAGAGGACGGATCTGGAGGTCTGTATTCGAGTCTCTTTGCCTTCTCCATTCCTTTATAGTAAGCTGGAATTCTAATTGCCGCGCTTCTGTTAGACTTGCTCCACACTAAGTATACTGGAGCTTCATAGCCCGGTATTAGTCTTCTATAACTATTAGTTGTAGGAGACACTATTGCTGATAACGCTCTTCCATGTTCTAACAATCCACCTACAATATACCTGCCTATCTGGCTTAATTCTGCATATTCGTCATTAGGATCATACATTAAATTCTTCTTTCCATCCTTAGTCCATAGGCTAAAGTGTGTGTGCATTCCGGTTCCGTTATCACCATAAATGGGTTTGGGCATGAATGTGGCTACCATGCCGTGCCCAGCAGCTACGTTCTTAACGACGTACTTTAGTGTTTGTACTTTGTCAGCTGTATCTACCATTGTAGAGAATCTGAAATCTATTTCTCCTTGTCCCGCTGTAGCTACTTCGTGATGTGTCGCCTCAATATAGAATCCGTAGTAATCTACTAACGTGTTTATAGCTTCTAGTCTTATATCCATTAGTTGATCTACCGGTGGAGCTGGGTAATATCCTTCTTTATACCTTATTACAAAACTTCCGTTTTTAGACCAAGGAGCTTCTCTAGCATATACTTTGTAACCTGTCCCACTCTGAGGTAACGCAGCATCAAGCTCTACATTATCAAATATGAAGAATTCTAGCTCAGGACCAAAGAAGCTTACATATCCCTCATTCTCTTGGTGTTTCTCAGCGGTTTCAGCAATATTTCTCGGATCTCTTTCAAATCTTCCCTTACCCCCACCCCAATGAACTTCAGTAATAACTCTAGCTACACCAGGTGTCCACGGTATTAGAGCCATTGTAGAAGCAACCGGCCTCAAAACCATGTCACTTTCGTAAATTGTAGTAAAGCCTTTTATACTGCTTCCGTCTAGTTTACCGAATCCAGTCTTAAAGGACTCCTCAGTGAACTCTTCAGCAGGAATGGTTATATGCTGTAGTCTTCCAGGTAGATCTGTAAACTGAAGGTCTACCCATTTTATATTATTCTTCTTTAAGAATTCAAGTGCTTCGGAGGGTGTTTTTGGTAGTTCTGGCATGTTAAGGACATATTCAATAAATCTATTAAAAAAGATATTGCGTCAATTTATTAAAACTTTTTAAAAGTTTATATATATTTGTCAATTACAAATTAGATGAATGTTAAAAATTAGCTCATCATTTTTAAAACACCGTTTTCCATTATATAGCTTCTTTCCGCGAAATCCGCATCAGAAAGATCTTGGGAAACAAAAACAATATTTATATTTCTCTCCCTCGCCAACTGAAAATATTCTTGTATATAATCCCTTTTATTATTAATATTAGAAAATGCCTCGTCCACCAATATATATCTTGGGTCTGATAAAATCGCAGTAACTAAGGAGAGTCTCTGTCTCATCCCGAGACTTAACTCCTTAGTTTTTTGCTTATATACGTGGTCATTGAAAGACAGTAAAAACTTAATTCTCTCGTCTTCTAGTGCCTGTTCTAACTTTTTCTTATCTTTTATACCCCAAAGTAAATGGTTTTTCACCCTAGTGTTGGGCAGAAAACTTTCAGGTGTAACTAGAACCATTTTCCTTTTCCACGGTGGATATTGAGTTATATCTTCTCCATCAACCTTCACATAACCGTTATCAGGTTCTAGAAACCCTGCAATTATTTTTAAAAAAGTAGATTTGCCGCTCCCGTTTTTTCCGAATATAGCTATGACCCTACTACCATCTTTTATCTCACTATCTAGAGTAAAATTTTGAAATTTTTTCCTTACCTTAGCTTCAAGCATTGGTATATTTCCTCACATACTCCTCTAACATCTCCTCCTCTACAGCACCGACTATTTGATCTACTAATTTACCTTTCACGAAAATCAGTGTAGTAGGTATATTCATAACTCCGTACTTATCCGCAGTCTTGGGGTTCTCGTCTACATTTAGCCTGCCGAAAACTGCCTTATCCTTGTATTTTTCAGCCATCATCTTGAATATAGGCTCGTATATATGACAAGGAGCACACCAAGGTGCCCAGCAGTCGACAAAGACTACATTATTTTTAGCCAGCACGTCATCGATGTTTGAGTCCGTAATAGTGACTGTAACCTCTTGCGGATTAATAACGTTCTTAGCTCTTTCTTCTAGTCTCTTTGAAAGTTCTTTTACTAAATCTTCAATCTTGCTCAAGGCTATCCACTATATCTATTCTTTTGAGTCTCTTATAAAATGCTACTTTAGTATTAACGTAATTAAGTAATTCGTTCTCAATGCCGGGTTTCTTTTCCTTTACTATGACTTTTCCTACCGGCTGTTGTCCAGCGTTTCCGGCATCTTCACCAACAACCTTAGCGTCTATCACCAAGGGGTGGGATTTCAAAATGAGCTCTAGATCCCTCGGGAATATAGGATAACCCTTATACTTGATCATCCTCTTCTTAACTCCCCTGAAGTATAGTAGACCTTTTTCATCGGATGTCACTAAATCCCCAGTCTTTAACCAACCATCCACGAACACTTTTGCAGTCTCTTCAGGGTCTTTATACCCTAGCATTAGCCAAGGGGCTTTCACCCAAAGTTCTCCTACTTCGCCGGGTTTAGCGTCCTTACCGTCTTCCTTAACTATTTTAATGTCCACCTCAGGCAGAGGCTTTCCTATACTGATTACATCAGCGTACTCCTTAGGTTGGAATGTCAACACGAACCCTTCGGTAAACCCGTACTGTTGTACTATCTTCTTTCCGTACTTTTCCTTGAACTTATTGACGGTAGGAGGGAATAAGGGAGCAGCAGTGCTTACGCAGAGCTCAAGGCTACTTAAATCTGCTCTTTCTAGCTCGTTCAATGCATCATAAACCATAGGGACTGTTGATAAGTAGTTTATAGAGTATTTCTGAACTGCTTGCACCATCTCGTTGGCGTTAAACTTACGCATTATGTACAAACTACCCCCAGCTTCCAGAACTACGCCTAAGACACTATTGCCCAAAACATGAGCTAGGGGTACTGTTAAAACACCTCTGACCTCATTAAGTTTCGAAGCCTTGTATAAGGATAATGCGTTAAGTTCCGTTCTTTTAGCACTGTGTAAGACCTGCATCGTCCTACCCACTATCCCGGCATAATAGTAGACTAAACCTACTTCATCCTCCCTATATTCATAGGGCTGATTAAACACCTCGTTTCTCTGAAGTGATTCTATGACCTTGTACCCTTCTAACGTCTTTTTCTCTCTTTCAATAATCTCCTTATCAGCTACAATTACGTCTGGGTTTGTGTCCTCTAGTATAAACCTTAAGTCTTCGGCAGAAGTTAATGGATCTATAGCTACTACTTTAGCTCCAGCCCAAAACGCTGCTAAATATGTTAAGGTTGATTCCACTGAATTGAACATTAGATGGACTACCGTATCTCCTACGTGGAGAGAGGAAGCCCTTTTAGCTATCTCTTTTCCGGCTTGTTCATAGGTTAATTTATTATCCCCCTCGATCAGAAATGTTTTACTTGGTTTTTCTTTATACCATTTATAAACCAGCTGAGCTATGCTCATAACTGTCAGATATTAAGTGATCATGAATGATAAAAATTATTGGGTTATCCAGAATACATATAACTCTTCTGGATTTAGAGGGAAAGTATGGAAGAATAGACGGAGGAGTTGGAGTCGCTTTGAAACACCCAAAAATAGTAGTTAGGGACGGAAATTGTTACCAGAAAACAGATTTTACTTTACCGTATCCTATCCCTGGATATTGTATAGATGAGGACTACGAAGAGCATGTAGGTTTAGGACATACCACACAGTTCAGACTAGCTTTAGCTAAATTATCCGCTGAATACAACCTGAAGAACACTGATATTGTGGACCTTGCAAAAGCTGTTGGAAGAGGTGGTACATCTGGCATAGGAGTTTACGCATTTAAATATGGCGGGTTCATCGTAGACGGGGGGCATTCGGCGAAGGTGAAAGAACAAGTTGCTCCATCCGACTTTTCCACCGCTCCTCCTCCTCCACTTATTACGAGATTTGACTTTCCTTGGTACATTTACGTGAATATACCGAATAAAGGGAGGAAAATCTTCGGAAAGGAAGAACTTAATGCATTTAAGAGGGAAGTCAAGGGAATTGATGAACTGGTTAGGGTAGTGTTTATGAAGCTCGTTCCATCTGTAATCGAAAGGGACTTAAGCGAAGTTTTAGATAGTATCAAGCTTATTCAGAACTTAGGCTTTAAGAGAATAGAAGTGTCTTTACAAACTGATGAGGTAAGGGAATTAATGAAAAAGTTGGAGCTAAAAGGATTTCCCTCAGGAATTTCGTCCTTTGGACCTGCTGTATATACATTCGTGAACTCCAGATCAGAAGGAGGAGAATTAGTCTCTTATTTCGGAGGTTTCCTCACCGAACCAAATAACGAGGGGGCAAAAGTAGTTTGGTCGAAAGATTAGATTACGACGAATTTGTAATTGAAGAGCTAAGAAAGATTTACGGGACTAGACTGAACGAGCTGTTAAACTCTTTGTTAGTCCCGAATTCTAGACTTTACATAAGAGTGAATATACTAAAGATCTCACCAGAAGAACTAGAGAAAGAAATGCCTTTCTTGAAAAGAGATGAAGACTTTGAAGAGGCCATGTACGTTGAAGTAAGAGGACCCAATAAAATAGCAGAACACGATACAAAAGTGATCGTTGACAAGAGAACTGCGGAGAGTGTCATGACGGGGGCAAATGTATACAAACCGGGGATTAAAAGGATTATAGGGAGCGGGAAAGAAGTTACGGTCATAAGCGAAAACGGGATACCGGTAGCTGAGGGGATCCTAACCCAAGAGGGAATGGTAAAAGTCACGGTATCGTTATATTCGGCTCCTCAAATTTCCGAATATGAAGGACTGAGGAAAGGTTATTTTATACTACAAGGAAAGGCATCAATGCACGTGGCTCATCTATTAGATCCTCAGCCTGGCGAGATCATAGTAGACATGACTGCTCACCCGGGTGGTAAGTTAACTCACGTATATCAGCTACAGCCGAAGAGTAGGGTAATCGGGTTTGACCATACCGTAAAAAAGGTAGAGGATCTAAAGAGGAGACTGGAAATCCTCAATATGAGAGAAATAGAGGTATACAAAGCAGACTCCCGTTATCTTTACGAGGACTTCCACATACAGAACGTGGACAAGGTGTTAATAGATCCTCCATGTTCAGCTTTGGGTTTGAGGCCTAAAATTTACGATAAGAAGACCAAGACCGACCTTCTGAATTTAAGCGCGTATCAGAGACAATTCCTTAACTCTGCGTATAAGATTCTGAAAAGGGGAGGAATACTCATATACTCCACGTGTACCATGACGGAAATCGAGAATGAAGAAATTATAAACGACTCCAAGTTTGAGGTAGAAGAGATCATAAGATTTCACCCGATAATCCATGACATGACTGGATTTTTTATAGCCAAATTAAGAAAGAGAGAATGAAATGCCTGTTGAAGAATATAATGGAGTGAAACCGAGAATCTCTTCCCGTTCTTATATCCATCCTACAGCTTACATAATAGGAGATGTAGAGATAGGCGATTTAACAAGTGTGTGGCATTACGTCGTTATTAGGGGGGATAATGACTCAATACGCATAGGTAAGGAGACCAATATTCAGGAGAACTCCTCTATTCACACAGATCCAAGTTTTAAGGTAGAGATCGGTAACAGAGTGAGTATAGGTCACAACGCAGTGATACACGGAGCTAAGATAGGTTCCAACGTTATAATAGGAATGGGCGCGATTCTGCTTAATGGCTCTAAGATAGGAGAGTATTCGATAGTTGGTGCTGGTTCGGTAGTTACACAAGGTACGGAAATTCCACCGTATAGTATTGCAGTTGGTGTACCGGCGAAAGTGATTAGGAAGGTAAGGGAAGACGAAATAAAGTTAATTAGTGATAATGCTGAAGAGTATTTAAGACATACAAGGAGGTTTTTAAAAATTGAATAGAGATGTAAAAGCTCTAAAGTGGTTTTTCGACACTCAGATATTAAGAGACCCCTTTAAACCTGGATACGCGACGTTCAAGGTTACGTCCCGCTGTAACCTTCACTGTACTTTTTGCTCACCGGCTTATTATTCAGGAGAGCTCGGGGAGGCCCCGACTGAAGTAGTTAAGAAGATAATAGACAACATGAAGGATTCATCAATTGTGGTATTGTCTTTCGAGGGAGGAGAACCTACTTTGAGACCAGATATTTTAGAGCTTCTTGAGTATGCACACGATGGTTCCTTTTATGTGATGTTAACCACTAACGGCTATAAGCTGAACGACGAGAATTTTTTGACTAAGTTAGCGGATAGAATAGACTTTCTACATTATTCTATTGATGAATACCATTGGAACGTAAAAGCTTTCGATACTCTGTGCAAGTTCAGGCAATACGGATTGAAGGTTAACGTCCAGACAGTTGTTACACGCTTTAATATAAATAAACTCGAGGAAAAGGTAAGAAAAGTACACGAGTGTAAGTATAAAATTGTCGTGTTACCAGCTATTGACTACCCAACATCTAAAGTTAAACTCGCTCCAGACCCGGAAGAGCTATACAAGGTTTTGTCAGACCTTAAGAGGAAATATGGATCTACATTAAACAATTCTTGGGGCTTCATAAAAGCGCTAAAAGGTGAACAAGTGTCTAGTAGAGTAACGAGCTATGCTATTACAGTATATCCGAATGGGGACTTACCGTATCCTGATGATATTAACGGAAAAGTAGTAGGAAATTTAGCAAAAGAAAAACTTAATGACATATTGAAAAAGCCTATTGTCAAAGATTTACAACAATACATGCTTGCAAATCAAGCTAAACTCGAGTATTTACATTTACAAACATCAACTTTTAACAGCTTTAGAGACTTGTTAAGTTATGCCGCTGAGATGGCTAAGTGGAGGTTCTTAGGGAGGAGCTAGTTAACCTAAAATCTTTTTGTAAATTTGCTCAACGTCTTCGTTGACTAAATGAGTGTATATTTGAGTCGTTCTAATGTCCTTATGCCCAAGTAATCTCTGTACTATCGGTAGTTGAACTCCTTTCCTTATTGCGTTAGTGGCAAAAGTATGCCTCAACACGTGCGGTCTAAGGTCTATACCTAGTTTTTTACCTATTCTTTTTAACTTGCGATACAACGCGTGGTATGTGATTTTAAATAGTTTATCTTCCGGCTTCAAGTTATTCCTCTGGAGATAAGCAGATAGGAGCTTGGCAGTCTTCTCCGTAAAGAAGACAACTCTAGCCTCTCCGTTCTTAGTGTTCCTCACTATTATACTTCTGTTATTGAGGTTTACATCGGACACCGTCACTGATAGTAACTCCTTTGCACGTAACCCAGTATCGAGTAGTAAGGAGACTATGAGCTTATCACGAGTCTTCCTGAGGCTATTCATAAGAGCATTCACTTGTTCCTCGGTAAGAGCCATTACTTCACGCCTCCTAGCCCTCGGTATCGTAGGTCTGATATCTTTTCCGAGCCATTTTAAGAACCTAATAACAGCGATCGTATAGAGTCTTGCCGTAACAGTTTTCTTCCTTCTTTTGTCGATTGCGTCGTTACTCTTATCCCTTGTGTCCCGTCTTAATATGTTCATTATCCAATTATTAACGTCGGAAACCGTCACTTCTCTCGGGTCCTTCCTTACATAATCTAGGAAGTCCTTTATAGCTATAGAGTAGATCCTAATGGTGTTTTCAGTGGCACCGGATATTGTCAAAGCGTTAATGAAGTCGTTAAACGGGTCTTGTGTATAAGGATCAGCAATGCCAAGCTGAAGCTTCATCAAAGAACTTCTTCTATGCATAAGCTTTTTAAAAAATAGGGTAAAAAGCTCAGTAATATCAAATATTGGATTTTCTTACCTCTCAATTATTTTTCTCACATTCTTATCGAAGGGCGGGTATATCACACCTTTTTCAGTAATTATAGCTGTAATGTACTTGGGAGGCGTAACGTCAAAAACTGGATTAAAGACCTTAACGTTCTCAGGAGCTATGGGTACGCCCCTTACCGTCCTAACCTCATTAGGGTCTCTTTCTTCGATCTTCACATCGTTCACAGAACTTTTAAGGTCAAAGGTAGATACTGGCGCGAGAACATAAAACGGAATGCCCATCTCGTGAGCGATGACGGCTTCTTTAAATGTGCCTATCTTATTGTAAACGTGACCGTCTGCAAGTATTCTATCCGCTCCGACCATTACGCTGTTAACCATCTTTTTAAACATGACTAAACCCACTGCGGTATCTGTGATCAACGTAACGGGTATTCCCTCCTCCATTAATTCATAAACTGTGAGTCTACTTCCTTGTAACCAAGGTCTCGTCTCGGGAGCTATGACAGACACATCCATCCCTAGCAAATGTGCTATTTTTATGGGAGCTAGGGCTGTACCCAAACCGGTTCCAGTAGCTAATCCACCAGCGTTGCACTGTGTTAGAACAGTATCCCCTGAGTTAAGTTTTTCTAGACCGTATAAACCCATTTGAATTTCAGCTTCAAGTTCGTCGTCGAAGACTTTGTTAGCGTCCTTCTTGAGCAACTCTATGAGTTCTTTAATGTCCTTAGCTTCACCTGACTCTACATATTGCTTAGCTCTATTGAGCATGTGAGAAGTAGCCCAAGAGAGGTTTACTGCTGTGGGTCTAGCCTTATCCATGACTTGTTTGGCGTTGTGAAGCAGTTTTAAGGCATCGTCAATACTACTGGCTTTCAGCACTGATAATACCATTCCGTATGAGGCAGTTATACCTATAGCTGGGGCGCCCCTAACTTTCATTAGCCTTATTGCGTCAGCCACCTCCTCTGGAGTTCTGAGTTCAACAAAGATCTTCTCAAAAGGTAAGAGGGATTGGTCAAGAACTGTTAACTTATTCTGATTGTTATCCCATATTATGGGCTTTAGCTTAGGCTTGAACATTTCTTTAATTTCTTTTACTGAAACCATTGTGTAGTTAATTAAAACCGAAAATTAAAAGTTAGAAGCTTAATACCAGAAGCCGCACAAACCCTTTAACTTAGAAAAGATTACGTCTGTGACCCTGACTATAAAGGGTTCTTCCCCTTTAACTATTTTGTATAAGCCTTGCTTATCACCACTGTCAGCAATAGGAACCACCATTATACCACGCTTTTTCAGTTGAGAGTACAGAACGTAGGGAAAAGTCGGAGCCGCAGCCCATACGACTATCTTATCGTATGGCTGTGCTTTCTCGTAACCTAGACTTCCGTCCCCAAAAATAAGGTTGATGGGGCATTCGGTAAGGTTCTTCCTTGCTAGAGAATAAGCCTCTGAGTCGAATTCTATTGAATATACGTTTTCGCATCCTACAATTTCCGCGATTAAAGCAGTATAATATCCACTCCCAGTACCTATTTCAAGGACTTTTTCTCCTTTCTTTAGTTCCAGTAAGTCTAACATTAGTATACCCAATGACAATGCTGTAGTATTGTAATTCCTAGTTATCGGAATAGCTTTATCAACATAGTCCTTAGAATAAGCTAGGTGTCTATAAGGATCTGGGAGAAATTTCTCCCTATCGATTTTCCTCAGTGCATCTAAGAGCTCCTTTGAACTTATCGACTTTGATAAATAACTTATAACTTCCTCTTTTTCACTCACTTTAAGATCTTAAGTAGATTTTCTTTAAGCTCATTTATATTATTATCAGCGTGGAACATAATTGGAATATCCTCCTTGAGGGCTGCTTTGAAACTTATGAGGAGCCATTGACCTATGTCGAAATTAAGGGTTCTGTCTACAAGCGAGTCCGAAATACCGAAAGTCTCAGATATCAACTGCCTATCGTATGGTCTGGGTAACGTACTCACAAAGTAGGTGTGAATTTGCTGAAGGACGTTAGTGTTCAAGTAAGCTAATCTCTGAGTGCTTATCAGTGCGTGGAGGTGATATTTTCTTCCATGTCTCAAAAGTTTCTCCACAGCTATAGAGGAATATTCTGAATAATCCTTTTGCCTTGACTCAAAAGGTATGAACTCTTGTGCCTCATCCAAAACGAAAAGAACGACAGGCATAGACGAATACGACCTTTTCCTCCTCATAAAGACTTGGTCTATAAGCAAGGAAACTACCAGCCTTGCGTCATCCATGTTAGGAGTTTCAACTATAAATAGCCTTGGAGATGCTGGATCTTGATCTAATAACTCAATGGCTAAGTTTTCGACATCATACTCCTCGCTTTCTATCGGCTTAAGCTCGATATATTGCTTTATTGCAGAAATAAACGAAAATATTGTAGCGTTCTCCCTAACTCCAGCCTCTCTAGCCTTCATCTCAACTTCGTTAAGTGAGGGTAGTACAGCCTCATCAACTACATCGTCCTTACTTAACTTGTTTTCCCTCATTAATCTATCAAGTTCGTGAAGTAACATCATGAAAAACGGCTTCTGTGCAGTTGCTACATACTTGTCTTCGGTCTGGCTTCTAACCATATCAATTAGCATGCCGTATGTAAGGAAACTAATTCCTTGAGGAGACATGTAAAGCCTTCTTAGTTTACCTTGGTTATAGAGAGTCTCAAAGGCTTTTCTGATAAGATCTCGGTCTTCGTTAAGTTCTTCGGGAATAACGTGGGTCCTAAGGAGCCTCCTACCCGCATCTATTTGGTTGTCGGGTAGCCTATCCAGTGTCACCAGCCTGGACTCGTAAGTTAGGAGCTGATCGAGAAGAAGAATCCCGTACTCCATTGAAACGTCTATTACTATGACTTTCAGATCTTTCATCTTTTCTAAGGATTTTCTTATTAACAATGAGGTAAGGTTTGATTTACCAGAGCCCGTATATGCGAAAATACCTATATGATACTTTATAGCCTTCTCGATGTTTAGCCTTAGGTCGATGTTCTCGTTAACTACTTTACCGATTTTAACCCCGTTTTCGTAGAAAACGAATTTCTCGAAAGTCTCGTCCGTAAAGAGCTTGACTTTAGAACCAGGTAACGGTGGTATATATCCGCGTTTAAACTCCACTCCACCGTTGACTCTCATAACGTAGCCTACGGGTGAAGCATATACTTCTATCCACGACTCCTTACTCTCCCATTTCTCCTCAACCCTCTTCATTATCTCCTCTCTAAGTTCAGGAGGAACGCTCCCGTCGAGGTTGACCATACCGTAATGTTGAGGGAAATAGTCCGTTACCTCCAGAAGCAAGTAATACTCCTTCCTTATCGTCTCAACAGCTAAAAGTTTACCTGCATCTATCGGAGTATCTCTAGAAAATGGCATCTCTATTACGAAGACTCTGAAAGTTATAGTCCCCCTACCGTCAGCAGTAGGTCTGGTAAACATTCTTATTTCTCTTAGCCTTCCCTCAATATTCGAAAAGATAATGTTAACCTACACCCCCCTCCTATTTTTTTCTATCAAACTCCTGAAAGACCTATAAGTTGAGTTTCTGGTAACAAAGTTTAATATCCTACTCTCTTTGTCGCGGTAATACTTAGCAACCTTGTCAGCAAGGAAGAGGGGATAATTATATCCTAAAGCCTCTGGTATCGGTTCTCTTCCTAGAATATAGAGGATGGCGAGAATTTCTTCCCACGGTAAGTTACTCGAAGTCTCTACGAGGAATATCCATGAGAAATTAAAGAGCTTAAAATAAGCCCCTCTAATCTTTCCTTCGTTATATACCTCGACTAACCACGGTTCGCTTTTCTCGATATCGAGGTCAACTACTTGAGGGTCTTTAACTATTGCAATTATATTTACGGGAAGATTAAATTTATCGTAACTCAGCTTTCTGTCCATAAAGACTAAGTCTACATCCTTTTCGCTGTTTAACGCTTCTTCGTATTCCATTTCCCTCATTATCTCTTCCGTGTTACAGTTCTCACACAATTTCTCCTTGTAACTTAATTCGTCTATCGTGAAAGAAGAGTTGAGTATCTTCCCTTTTACTATGCCTAGAGTTATGTAGGCAAAACTTCCCTCTCTCGTTTTTACCTCGTGAAAACTTCCATCTATAGCTTTAAATGTGAACTGTTTATTTTTTATTACTTCTGATAATGTGATAATCGTGGTTAAAACACCTTTATCCTTGATTACGGATGAGCTCACTCCTACTATTAGAATGTTACTAGCTAAAAAACTTAGAGAATACGGAATGAGTCAAAGTAAAATATCTGCCCTTTTAGGTGTTACTCAACCTGCCGTGAAACAATACTTGGATGAGGACGAACAAAAGGGGTATGAAAAATTAACCGAAATGGGTCTCTCTAAAGATGACATAGACTCATTACTCTCAACATTAGTCGACTTATTAAGTAATAATGACGTAAAGGGGGCTATCTACTACCTCACAGACTTCGGTTTGAAGGAGTTGAGCGAACTTAAGTTCTGTAAATATCATAAAGAAAAGGACAAATATGTTCCGCCCGATTGTGAAATCTGTAGGAACTTATATAGAACTAAAGAAGAAAACGAGATGGAGGTAGCCCTTTCAATGATCCAAAATCCCTTGATCACCCCCCTCATTCCAGAGGTACTAAGTAATTTAGCCTACGCAAGGCAGAATGCAAAAAACGAAAACGATGTAATCGCTGTAGCTGGGAGGATAACCAAAGTCATGGGTTTACCAACTCCCGCCTCGAAGCCCATGTGGGGAGCAAGTAAACACTTGTCTAAGATCCTTCTAAACGTTATGGGTAAGAACAGTGAAATAAGGTCTGTGATGAATATAAAATATGACGAAGATGTAGGAAAAGCGTTAAGAAAACTCGGATTTAAAGTAGCATACATAGGACCCAGAGATTGCTACATAAGTGACGACGAGATAATAAATGACATTCTCAAGGTATACAGTCCTGATCTCGATTGTGTTGTGCACCTTGGTGGTAAAGGGATTGAGGCTAACACTTACGTTTTCGGTAGAGACCCCATCGAGGTTGTGAAAAAAATTATAGAGATTGGGAGGGCTTATAGAGAGATATCTGAAAATTAATTAAGCCTTAGTAATACTAGTTCTATTATTAGTTATCATTTAAGTAGTAGTCATAATTGAATAATTACCATGCACAGCCTAAGTGAAGTAGTGAAAAAATTAGAAGAAGTAGAACACATGATAAAGGATTCAGAGATAAGCGAGAAGGATAGAGAACTAATTCAGCTTATACTTATAAAGAATATGAACATAGAAGCGGAATTATATGCAAAGTATTTAAACGGAAACTCTAAATAAATAAATATTGTGAAGTATGAAGCATACATAAATAGAATACAAGGTGATTTCAAATTTTTAACCGAAGATAATAACGTAATCGGTTTGACAAAATCAGTTGTAGAAGAGCTTGGAAAGGTAGGTATAAAACCTAAGGCTTTTGCAAACTCTTTATCAGAGTTCGTAGCTGATAAGACCCCTTTGTTTACCTCCTATACTGGAGGAGAGAGTAAGGTTAAGGAACCTTGTAATCTAGGGACTATATTTGAGCTTTGGATTATGAAGGGGGGAGAAGAGCTCCACACGTTTGTAACCATCGTGAACTACAATGGTACTGCACAAGTTACTTTTAGTAAACCTGAATTTTTCAACGACGCTATGCTTACCACAATGAGAAATATACTTTCTCTAGATTGTGTGAAAATAAAAATGCCTTATCCATACAAGTTTGCGGTATTCGAAGCGTTTAATGCTTTCAGGAAATTATCAAACGTAAGCTTTGAAGGAATAATTAGAGAGAAGATGATATCGATAGATGACAAAAAGAGAGGATTAGTTTGGCGTATTGAGTCTCCAAATTTTGATTACTCCGCTGATATAAGCATTCAATAAAGTTTTTAGCCAATAGCCGAGATAATTTGGAAGATAACCTTGAGCTTTATTAATGAACTTGAAGTGAAATTCAGAGATTTAAATGAAGCTCTTTCTTTCGTTCTAGCAATACTTTCTCTTGCAGTAGCTTTCATGTCTTTTAATCCGCTTTATTTAGGAATAGCAGTTTTAACAGCAACTACAGCAATTGTCCCCCATGAGCTGGCTCACAGACAGACGGCAAGAAATTACGGATGTAATTCCAAGTTTGAGTTGAGTTTTAAAGGCTTTCTTGTAACATTCCTAATAAACTTCCTTAGTGGATATTACATACATGGCATTCTAATCTTTGTCGCAGGATATACAGCTATACTTTGTAGATTCGGGTTAATGGGAGAAGAATTATCGGGTAAAACAGCTTTTGCTGGTCCGGTTACAAATATAATAATTGCAATAATCTCGTTGTTTGCAAGTGCCTTCTTATTCGGGAACTCTCTTGTAAACACAATTCTTCTAGAAATATTTGCATTTAATAGTTATGTAGCTTTCTTTAACTTGATCCCGATACCACCGTTAGATGGAATCAAAGTGTTAAGGTGGAACAAACTGGCATGGGGTGTTGCAATACTTATCTCCTTCATCCTAACATTCCTAGTGAGGTGAACTTAATTCTCTATAGGAGGAAAAATCAATAATGAAGAGAATACCAATTACCGTTTTGATTATGATACTCGTTGGGTCGGGTTATATTGTAGGACAAGTTCTAGAGTTATTGAACCCTTATTACCTCCTCTTTCTCGTACAATATAACACGTTAATAATTTACTATCATTTCTATTGGGAATTAATAACGTCTATACTGATTACACCGAGTTTCATTGACTTTGGATTCAATGAAATTGCCTTGTATATAGTGTACTATTTATTCAGGTCGAAAGAAGGAATTGCAGAGATCGCTATTTTCTTTATCACTGGCGTTTTCGGTAACATATTGTATCTACTCGTTTACCCTAACGGTTTACCTTCTGCTGGAGCTTCTGGCGGTATCTTTGGGCTTCTATCGTTCTATGCAGTTTATGAATATCTAAAGAAGAACGAAAAAGGTGGTTTAATACTCCTTATAGTAGCGCTGATTCTAAGCGATTTTATTCCATTCCTCCAAGTGAACGTTCTAGCCCACATAGGTGGTACCATAGGTGGGTTACTATTCTCCCTTTTGCTTTTTAAGGTAAGACACGAACAAAGATCTATTATATGAACATAATAGAACTTGTTCTATTCTTTATAGGGCTTGCCATGTTTCCTTATGGAGTGTATGAAATATGGAAAGGTAGCGGTGATAGAGATATCAAACTCTTGCTTATAGGCTTATCAATAGCCTTATACGTGATAGAAACAGTTTTAGCCTTCCGGTGATCACTCTTATCACGTTGATTATAGTAATCTCTGGTACTCCGGGAGTAGGCAAGTCTACGGTTGCGAAGGCATTATCGGAAAAGCTTAACTTTAAGCTACTTCATCTATCTTCTTTTCTCATAGAAAAGAAGGCTTATTCTGAATATGACAAGAATAGAAAAACTTACATTTTAGATGAAGAGAAAGCAGAGAGTGTAATAAGGGAGCTCCTGAGCACCGAGAATAACTTAGTAATAGAGACAGTATATCCAGCACTCGTAAGCAAAGCCGATAAGGTTATAGTCTTACGACGTCACCCCTTATCCCTTTATGAAGAATTGAAAAAGAGGGGATGGAACGAGTTAAAGGTAGCTGAGAACGTTGAAGCTGAAATATTAGGTGTGGTAAGTTCAGAAGCATATGAGAATTTCAGTAATGTGTGTGAAATTGACGTCACTGATAAGACTATAGATCGCATACTGGAGATGGTAGAGAATTATGAATGCGAGAGAGTGGACTGGTTAGGGGATGAGAGAGTTCAATCATTATTATTTGAATTAGATAAGATTATTAGTGAATACGAGGATTATGAGAATAGGGAATAAATTTTGAGTACTGGGAATAATCCATTCAGAATTTCATCTCCTCAGCCGAGCAAACAACCAAGAGACTTGAGAAAGGTAGCCCCTCAAGCCCCTCAAGCTGCAGACTTAAAAATCCAAATGAAAATGAAGACCGTCAAATATAAAATTGCCGTGCTTAGCGGAAAGGGAGGGGTAGGAAAATCTTTTGTATCATCTAACTTAGCCATGGCATTAGCGGCAGCAGGAAGAAGTGTAGGAATAGTTGATGTAGATTTCCACGGTCCTTCGGTCCCTAAGATGTTAGGAGTAAGGGGACAATACTTGACGGCTGACGATAAGGGCGAAATAAACCCGGTAGTAGGTCCTTTTGGTATAAAGGTGGTCTCAATAGACTTCTTATTACCAAGGGACGATACACCAGTAGTCTGGAGAGGAGCAATAAAACACACTGCAATTAAACAATTCTTAGGAGACGTCAAATGGGGAGAGTTAGACTACTTAATAATAGATATGCCGCCTGGGACCGGTGATGAGGCTCTGTCAGTAGCACAGCTAGTCCCTAACTTAACTGGTATGATCATAGTTACAATACCTTCAGAAGTCTCTACACTAGCAGTCAAAAGATCTATAACCTTTGCTAAGACTATAAACGCTAGGATCCTAGGTGTAATTGAAAACATGAGCTACTTCCTATGCCCGAGTGACAACAAACCTTACTATATATTCGGAGAGGGTAAAGGAAAGAAAATGGCAGAGGAAATGGGAGTACCTCTATTAGGACAAGTACCTCTAGACCCAGTAGTGGCTCAGGCAAATGATTTAGGAGAACCATTCTTCTTAAAGTATCCAGATGATCCTGCATCAAAGGAGTTCATGAAAATAGCAGAAAAAGTTATCCATATTGTAGAGAACAGTCAACAAGAAACGCCCCAATCAGGGTAAAGAAAACTTAAACTTTCTAACGTTATAATCAGGAGTTTTTTTAACTTTACCTTCCCTTACTAGATCAGCTAGTACTTCTCTAAATTCTATCATGTTAAACTCCACACCTTTCTCAATTAGAATATTTCTAATTTCAGTTGAAGTTAAACCTTCACCTTTCCTTTCTTCAAGTATTTGAAGTATTACTTCCCTTAACTCATCCTTGTTCATACTATCGGATTATACAATAATTTAAAAATAATAAGTGTAAAGGTGAAATAGTAGTTAAGTTTAAAAAAATGAATATTAAATATAAAAGATGTAAGGTGTGAAAAAATGAGTATTGAAATTAATGAAAAAATTACAATTTTCAAAAGATTTCTCGCAGTAGCTTATGGTCTATCTGAAGCCGAAATAGATGCATTCCTGAAAATCCTTGAAAGTAAAGGAGGAAAGGACGTTGACACAATATCTACCGAACTGGGAATAAGCAAAAGTAGAACCAGCCTCGTGTTAAAGAAATTAGCTGACGCGGGATTGATAGAAAAAGAGAAGGGAGGAAATAGCAAAGGAGGAAGACCTAAGTATATTTACAATGTAAATAGAGAGGAGCTTAAGGAGAAATTAGCCAGAAAAGCTGAAGAACTTTGCAGAGAATTAAAGGGTGTTATTTCGCTTTCTCTGGCCTAAATATTTTTTCAGAAAGGGAGTGTCTTCGATCTTTTCTTTGGTTAAATATTCCAGTAAAAGACCAGGTGGCTTTTCTCTAGTCCTATTCACTCTTATAACCCTAGTCGGAGTTGCAATTATATCTAAAGGTACATCGTAAGGCTCTACGGGTATACTTTCCACTATCTGAATATCATGGACTGTCGTAACAACTGGAGTTTCTTCATTAATCTTATTTAATTCTCTCAGTATTGCAAACTCTAACTCACTATACCCTTCTCCTTTGCCTACTCTGTCTCCTGATAGCGTAACTGCTACACTGCCAACTACAACCAAATCTATATTTGGAATAGAATATATATCTGCGACCTCACCGTACTTGGCAAACCCTGAGATTTTAGATGCTTCCCTGAAGTCTTTAATTTTGGATGGGTCTAATAGATAGAAGTCCCCTTTAAGCCTAGGAGTCGGTACTAGAACAATTTTACCTTGGCGTAAAGCTACCTCTCTTACATATCTTTGCGGTGAGTCTGGATTTACCTTGATGAATTTAGCTCTTTGGAATTCAGGAGTACCCGAAAGCTTTTCCGCCGCTTTCTCTGCCCCCTTGAAATTAGGGATTCTACCCAATACTGGCCTAGGAAATGCGGCTATATTAGTTTCCTCCAATAGACTCCAAACTTTTTTTCTAATTTCACATTTTGATAACATAACTTACCCCCTGATAAAGGAAATACACTCCAAATACCGTTAGGACGATTAAAGAAAATATCTTGACATATAAGATGTAATCCTTTCCGTATTTACTGATAACCGCAGGAAATGAAAGGATCCAGATGAGTATACCTAAGAAAAAGCCTGGTGCTATATAAATGGAAAACTGGTCGAGCATAGATATCCCAAAGGTTAGCCACCACCCTATCTGGTAAGGATTAACGAGGGCTGTGGTAAGACCTTTAACGTAACTGCCCTTAATGCTCGTGTTAAAAGTCTTTGTTTTCCAAACACCGTAGGCGAGATATAACATATAAATTCCTCCGATCATGTAAAAGATAAATAAGACGTTCTGAGGTATTAGAGATTTAAAAAAGAACGTTAATAAGAAAAATATGAAGTCAGCAGTCATCGCCCCGGCCCCTACACTGGTTCCGTGTAACGAGGATCTTAAAGATTCATGTGCCATCATAGCATTTATAGGACCGGGTGGTGCGGCGATTGAAAGGCCCATAACAGCACCTATCAATATAATGTAAAAAATGCCCATCAATTTAATTAAATTGAAACACGCTTTAAAGTTGAACTATGCCAAAAGAGATAATTAATTCAGTTTTTCACCTTAACGTAATCTTTTCTCCTCTTAGATAATATACGGTAAATCTGGAAAAAGTTTATTTTAAGTGATGATTTTGTAATCATCATGCAAAATGAAATGGGGGAAAAAGTTAGGTCTCTTTACGAGCAAGGCTATTCAATAAGGAATATTGCATCACTTACTGGTCTCAGTTACGGTAAGGTAAGGAATTTACTTATTAAATCTGGGGTAAAACTTAGAAGTAACAAAGTGGACGAAAATAAGGTTATTGAACTTGCAAAACAAGGAAAGAGTGCGAGAGCTATTAGTAAGGAACTGAAAATTAGCGAATCAACGGTTCTGAGGATACTACAAAAACACAATTTAGGTAGGAGAGTGAAAAAACTAAAGGACAGTGAAATAAAGATGATCGAAGATATGTATAAGCGCGGAGAGTCAATATATAAGATCGCAAAGAAACTAGGAAAATCCACTAACTTAATAGTATATCATTTAAAGAAAATGGGACTTTATAAATCTATTCGTGAATCTTCTTCCACATCTCTCTAGCTAACGTTCCATCATATTTGAACGTATTAACTAACTTTTTAGCTTCTTCCCTTTTGTTTCTATGCTCCTCTAAAAACGCATTTAATTTCTCAACCAGTATACTCTTTAGCTCGCCCGTCAGCATCTTACCACTTCTGTATTCCTCCTCGATTTTCTTTATCTTATTATCGTCTGGTTCGAAAAACATATATAACCACTGAAAGGAAACATCTATATCTGGATTACCTCCGTATTTTCTATGAAGTTCTATTGTAGGTTGTCCTCCAGAGAATGCATATTTCATGATCTTTCTCTCTACAGTTTTAGGATCATCGGTAAGATATATTGCAGATTCTGGTTGAGACGAACTCATTTTACCCTCAGGACCTGTTAAAGGTGGCAGAAATTTGCTGTGGATCTGAGCAGCCTTATAATATCCTAAACTCTCTGCTATATCCCTTTGCAGTCTCCAGTAAGGATCTTGGTCAATACCAGCCGGAATAAGACATCTTTTACGTTCAAACATAGTAGGGGCGATCTGCAGAGCAGGATAAAAGATAATGCCTATGTTAGAAGAAGTGTCTAAGCCGAAAGTAGCCCTTACTTCATTAAACGTCAGCTTCTTGGCTATCTTGATTGCTATAGGGTACATATTTCTAATATACTCCGTATCTTGGAAAATGAAAGTCCTATCGGGGTCAAATCCAACAGCAATTATATCTAAAATATTGTCATATGCCCATTGCCTAGTTTGATCAAGCGTGTAATCGACATTTCTCATGAACTTCTCATCATCTGTGACTTCGATATATACGTTTACCTTAAATTTGTCTTGCAGCCATTTCGTGAATATGAAAGGAATTAAATGTCCAATGTGCATTCCTAAAGAAGGAGCTCTACCGGTGTAAAGGAAAAAGCCTCTACCGTCTTCATAATCCTTCAATATCAGCTCATAGTCCCTGTGAGAAAAGAACACATTACGCCTAAGCATAACGTGAAGTTCATCGTTTATGAGTCTCTTAGTTTTTTCTTTTAGTTCCTCAGTCAGCTTCTGAGTTCCAAACTGAATGATCAACTTATCATAGTCTACCTTTCCCTTAACTTCCCATGGAGTAACGTTAAAATCTTGTGCCACAAATAAATAGGAAAAGGGTTTAATATAAAAAGGATTAAATTAAAAGACATAAGAGAAACTAGACCTTTAGGTCTTCTGATTCTGAACTATTCCAGAAGCGGGTAGCTCTGGGAACTGCTCCTTCATTCTCTGCTCTGCCACCATTGATGCTTCGTCCAGTATCTTTCTTGCCTCTGGTGAAGAGGCTACTCCTGCAGCGCTTACTCCGCCAAACTCTCCAGCCTCTATAACTACCTCTTGTAGACCGTCACCTAGCTCCGCAAGCTCTATGGAAAGTTCGGGCATTACACCCTTCAGTGTTGTCTTCAGCTCGCTGATTACACCCATCACTGGTATCAAGTTAACATAAACGTCGCCTAGTTCAGTTATTGTCTCTAGCCTTAACGATACTTGTTCTAGGGCTATCTGAGTAGTGAGTAACTGCTTAGTTATTTTTCTGATCTCAGCGACTTCGTTAGCATACATGGCTGCTCTTGTGTAGTCTTTGGACATCTGAGCCTCTACTACCCTCTCGAATAGTGACCTATCCCTCTCCTGCATCCTTGCTATATAAGCGTCCAGCCTGCTGATCATTGACCTAACTCTGTACTGTGCTTGTATTAACCTCATCTTGAGGGGGTCCTTGCTCTTTGGAATCTTTTGCTTTTCATTACCACTCCACATCTTTTGGAACTCTTTACCCAACATGGGCAATTAATATATTGTATACGAAAGATTTATAAAGGGGTTGACTAGATAATATATCTTTAATAGGATTCAAACAAAAGAGATCTTTTGGGATAGATATTGCCAACAACAATTGATGATGACCCGGAAGTAGAAATATTACCCGGAAAAGACCTGCTTACCGTAATAATAGACCTGAGAGGGAAGGATTCCAGTAAACTCTTGGTAAAGGCAAATAAAAAACAGCTGTACATCTATGATAACGAGACCAGCAGCGTGATAAAGATAATATCCCTCCCCACCTACGTAGAACCAGATAGCATAAAATACGAATACCACTACGGTACTTGTATAGTTTCTTTGAGAAAGAGTGAGTGAAATGAGCGATCGTGAGTTACCCCTAAACGATTCCTTGAAAAAGAGAATTTACCTTTTTGACTCATATGTAAGAGAGTTTGAAGCTACAGTTACAGACATAACTCCCGAGGGGATTATCCTAGACAAGACTGCGTTCTATCCCGGAGGCGGAGGTTTGGAAGCTGACAGAGGATTTATTCAGATAGATCAGAATAAATTGGAAATTGTGAATGTGAAAGAGATAAATGGAGAAATCTACCACAAGACGAGTAATTATGAATTACTTCAAAAAGGAATGAAAATAAAGGGAGAGATAGACTGGAATAGAAGGTATAGGATGATGAGGCTGCATACAGCATCTCACATAATAGCTACAATAGCCTATTCAAAATACGGCGCTAGAATAACCGGAGGTAACATAACTCCAGAATATGCTAAAGACGACTTTTCTATAGAGAACAAAGAAGCACTACAGAAACTCATTGAGGAGGCAAATGAAATTGTCAAAAAATCCCTCCAGGTAAGAGTTTACTTCCTAAGGAGAGAAGAAGCACTAAAAATACCTGGGATAGTTAAATTGGCAGAAAGGATGCCCCCAGAATTAGAGGTGTGGAGAATTGTAGAAATAGAGGGGATTGATACACAAGCTGATGGGGGTCCCCATGTTAAAAACACTTCAGAAATAAGTGAAATAGTACTTCTAAAAGTAGAGAATAAGGGAAAGAACAGAAAGAGAATTTATTACACAGTCAAACCTTAAGCCCAAACATATTTAATACTTAACACAAACCTTACTCCGAATCCTGCAACTACCCCTATAAAGTTCATTATAGCTAAATAGATTGAGGATAAATGAACAGAGGAGAAGAACAGCAAAAACAATATTGACGTTAAATTACCGTAGGGTAAAATCAACAGTATTAACACAATAACTACTGCGTATTGTACGACTCCTCCAACTAAAGACGATACGTGAAACTTCACCATCCTATTCAGAAAGGAACCTGCCCTTTCTTTCTTAAACGTCCAGACATCATTAAGCAGAAAGTTAAACAAGACCGAAAATTCAATTGCAAGAGCAAGAGAAACAGCTATCGGTAAGACTGGTTTAAGTAATAACAATACACCCTCATTTACGACCGTCCCTAGCCCACCTACTATGGCATATTTTATAATTTTTTCAAGCACGTGTTTAAATCTAACATTACTATTTATAAAACTTTTCACTATTTAGAACATGAGAGATTACCCTTAGTAATTCTGAAGTGTTCTTACTTAAAGTAACTCTTCCGTGAGTCTTTCTTAAACCCATAAACCCTTCTGGCTCTCTTATTTGATATCCATAAGACCTCAATACGGAATTCAGGATAGAAGTTTCAACCGGAAATTCAAGCAATACGAAATTGGTAACACTCTTATACCACTTGAAAGGAGAAGAGAACGAGTTTAGCAGTTCAGCTATATGACAACGCGTCTTAGAAAGGAAAGACCTTATCTCCTTAGCCGTAACGTGGGAGAAAACATAGTAAACTATACTATTTATCCTCCACGGGGGTGCCAATCTTTCTAAGTTTTTAGAGCTGTGACCTATTGTAAACCCCAGCCTTAAACCTGGAATTGCGAAAGATTTCGTGAAAGACGAAATAATTGTTAAGTTTTCAAACTCCTCAGCCAGTTTAAAATTATTAGGGAGAATACTCAAGTCTATAAATGATTCGTCGAGGTATAATTTACCCCCTCGCTCTAAGAACTCTACTATATCACTATCTTTTATGAACGACCCAGTAGGATTAACTGGGTTACTGGTTATTACACATGACTCTGACGAAGGTAAAGTGTACTCAAATGCGTCATTAAGTTCCCTCGCTAAGTAACTCTTACTCCTCTTGTATTCAGAGAAGTTCGGCTCTAGGACGGAACATGGAGGCAAAAGCGAAATAGCTTCTGACGCACCGTTAAATACACCCACTAATTCAGGACTTAAATTATAGACTTCTGCAATGAGTTCCTTAATTTCCCTATAATCTTCAGAAGGTGGATAATAAGTGTAAATCTCCCTTTTAACTGCCTCACTTATTAACTCCTTCACAAAATCAGGAGTACCCAAGGGATTAAGATTCACACTGAAATCATTAATACTCTCCGGCTCCCCCTTTATCCATTTTACGCCTCCATGCTTCATAATCCCTTATCCCTCAGGTAAGATTCTATTATATTCTTCTCCGCCCTTCTTAGTATCTCGTCAAGTGTGGATAAACTTATATTGAGTTTTTCAGCCAATTTCTTCAACGTTACCTTCCTCGGATAATCATAATAACCTGCCTCAAGGGCTATCCTTAATATCTGTTCTTGCCTTGCGGTAACTATACTCTTGGATCTTACTTTCACAACTTTTATAACCTTCACGTCGATTTTGTTTTCAACAAACTCCCTCAGTACTCTCCGAAATTCAGGATAACCTTCTAAAACCAAAACCCAAACCAATGAGTTATTAATAACATACCCCTGAATAATTGTATATTTTGCAAGAATAGTACTTATTCTGGAATTTACTCTCACTGTACCTAAATAAACATTTTTATCTACTTTTGTAAATGAATTTTGAAATTCTTTAGGGAGTTCCCCTTTAAACTCAATTAGTAGCCTAACGTCTATTTTATCCTGTTTAATATCAAGAATACTAATAGAGTTCTTTTGAACATTAAAAGTACTTAACCATTCTTCTATAGGAGTTTGTAACTGAACGTGAAGTAGCATCCCGAAATATTTTGGGGTTTAAAATATTTTAAACTAATGGCATTTAGTAATTGGGGATTAGAATGGGCATAGATCCTAATTACAGAACATCAAGGCAAGTAGTAGAAGAACACAACGGGCACAAGGTTTACGGACCTGTCGAACCGCCGAAAACACTGGGGATCCACGGTACAATAGTCGGAGTAGACTTCGATTTATGCATAGCTGATGGTGCGTGCATAAATGCATGCCCAGTTAATGTATTCCAATGGTTTGACACACCCGGGCATCCGGCTTCAGAAAAAAAGGCAGACCCAGTTAACGAACAAGCATGTATCTTCTGTATGGCTTGCGTAAATGTATGCCCAGTAGCTGCAATTGACGTAAAACCACCATAACAAACTTTTCTTTTATTTTCATATCAGAAGACAAGTTCGATATTAATAAACAGTAATAAATTATACTTTCACTTATCACAAATAATTTTTACAACTTTTACAGTAAGTAAGCTACACTAAAATGAATACCACCTCTTTCAACAGTGATATAAGAAATAAGGAATTTACTCTATTATTAATATGTTCGATTCTGAATACCCCATTTTTGTTAATATTTCCTTAACCTTATCCCTATGGTCTCCTTGTAACTCTATTTTCCCGTTTTTTACAGTACCTCCTGCTGCTAGCTTAGACTTAAGCTCTGAAGCAATCTTCTTTAAATCCGCGTCTGTACCATTCAACCCCTCTATTATCGTAACCTCTTTTCCGTATCTCCTTTTCTCGACCTTTATTTTAATAAATTGTTCTTCTCTATTTAGTTGTTCGCATATTTCAGGGGGTAATCCGCCACAGAGATCAGACATTCTCAAACACTTTATTACTAATACGGCTTTTTCAACTTTTCTGTTAACAGTTAGGTTTATATTTACTGGAGTAGATGAGAGTGGAGATGGCAAGATATAGATGTGGCAAGTGTTGGAAGGAATTTGACGATGCACAGCTTAAAGCACTACCTGGGGTCAGGTGCCCCTATTGTGGGTATAAAGTAATATTCATGGTAAGAAAGCCTACAGTTAAAGTAGTGAAAGCTATCTAATCCCCTTTATCAATTTAGCTATAACTTTTTCAACAGACTCTCCCATACTCTTTAGTTCCTCAAAAGTCCCCATCCACTTTATACTACCGTTTGATATTACCATGACCTTATCCGTTAATTTATCAGCTACGGACATTATGTGAGTCGACACTACGAAGGTCGAATCCCTGAAAGACCGGAAAAGCTCGATAACTAAGTCCTGAGTTGGAATATCAAGATAATTCAAAGGCTCGTCCAGTAAAAGTATCTCAGGAGAGTGGAGGACAGCCATAGCTATAGCCAACTTTTGCCTATTCCCCCTAGAAAGTTCAACCGCTTTATATTTTCTATACTTCTCGAGCTCCAGAAGTTCAAGTAACTTCTCAGCCCTATCCTCGTTTTTTATCCCCCTGAGAACCATCATAAACTTAAGATTGTCTTCCACAGTCAACGCTGGGAAAGGGTCAGCGTCCTCAGGCAAATAACCGATTAACCTTTTTGCGTCCAAAGAAGTAGGATCGTGACCCTTAATATTGACCTCTCCCTTATCAGGTTTTATAAGCCCCGCAAGAATCTTGAGAGTAGTGCTCTTCCCAGCTCCGTTAGGCCCGAGGAGAGCCCATTTCTCACTGCACTTTACTTCAAAAGAAATTCCGTTCAATACTACGATATCTCCATAACGCTTAAGAAGATCCTTAACTTTTATACATTCCACAAGAGGTAAGTAAAAGAAAAATAGTATTAAAACTCAGATGGAGGAAAAAGGGAAGAAAAAGAAAAGAGATTAGATGAACCTTTACTGACTCGGGATCTGTATCTTTAATTCTTGGGTGAGCTCCTTATACCTATTCCTAACCGTTACCTCCGTAACCCCGGCTACTTGTGCTATCTCCTTTTGCGTCCTCCTCTCGTCGTTTAATAAAGCAGCAATATATATAGCAGCGGCAGCAAGACCAGCAGGGTCTTTACCTGCAGTCAACCCCATATTTTTCGCCTTTTCTATGATATCTGCAGCAGTCCTCATTGTAGCACCGCTAAGTCCTAATAAGTTACCTATCCTAGTTACATAATCCTTGGGGTCACTTACCGGGACGTCTATATCTAACTCCCTAAGAATCAGTCTGTAACACCTCGCAACTTCTTTCCTATTCGCCTTAGTGAACTGTGCTATCTCGTCTAAGGTCCTCGCCATTTTCATCCTTCTACACGCAGCGTAAATTGAAGCGGCTACAACGCTCTCTATAGACCTCCCTCTGACAAGCCCCTTCTCTACGGCTTTTCTATAGATTAACGCAGCCTCATCCTTTACTGCTTTAGACAAATTAAGTAAATTCCCGATCCTTTCAAGCTCATTCATAGCTTGTGCTAGGTTTCTATCTATAGATGACTGTATCCTAGCCCTTATCTGCCACTTCCTCCATCTAAGGACTTCTAACCTTCTCTTAGGATCTAGGCTTCTACCCATTGCGTCTTTATCCTTCCAGTCTATTACGGTAGATATACCCATATCATGTATCGTTTGGTTAAGAGGACCTCCTACCCTACTTCTTTTCTCCTTTTCTTCTGGGGTAAAAGCCCTCCATTCAGGACCCTGATCAATTATCCTCTCTTCAATTACCTCTCCGGTTTCGGTACAGATGTACTCTCCCCTTTCCTCGTCAAATATAATCTTGTCAGGAGGACAAATCGAGGAAGAAGGTTGAGGATTAGCTTGCTTTTCTTCTACCATTAAACCACCACCAATTACACAAAAATTTAAAAACCCTTTAATGTTAAACGATAGAAATATTTATAAACTTTTCGATCTTAAAAAGTTCAGAGAATCCGTTAAAAAATCAACTAATATAATATATCATATGAAAGCTTTTATTATCGGAATGACTTTAATAACTATTGGAGTTCTATTAATAACGGCTAGTGCGATAATACCGGCTAACGTTTCTTCATCTAGTACAAGTTTTGCGGGGGTAATATTCCTCGGACCTTTTCCAATAGTGATCGGAGGAGGAAACCCGTCAATGATGCCTACACTATTAGCCTTCGCCTTAGGGTTTACGGTTATAGCTTTGCTATTCTATTTAGTTCCACTAATACTTAATAAGAAGACTAAACAGTAAAGGGATTATTACCTTTCTTTATCATTAAATACTGTGAAGTGGTTAACAAACTGTGGTAGTCCATGGAAGAAAAGTTTATGTTGTTCTAGGAGGGTGATTTGGTGTCATTCGATAACAAAGGGTTAGGAGAACGTGAACCTAATGACCCTTATGTCTCAAACTGCAGTAAAACGAGAGCCATATGCCCCGAGTTAAAGTACCTTTCTTGCTCAAACACTAAAATCCTCAGAGCACTTTTTGACGAAGGTCTCGTAAATGCAGTAGAATGGAAAGAGCTTTACTCAAGACCAGAGCCTAAGGTGGTCGAAGTTGGTAAGGTAATACATATGCTCTTGGGAATCGCAATCGGCGACAGTCTAGGATATCCAGTAGAACACCTGAGTCCAGAGAAAAGATTGAAAAAGTATGGTCTGATCACCTCCTATATAAACAGAAGAGCCCTACCATCAGATGACACACAACTAACTTTCGATACTGTCAAGGTGATATTGGAGCATGGTAGGATAGTTCCATGGGAGTTAGCGAGGATTTTTGCGTCACATCGTATCTCTGGAATGGGCAGAACTGTCAAGGAGTTCCTAAAAAATTACAGGTAGAGAGGATTACCTTGGTATAGGACTGGGGTGAAAAGGCCCAGTAACGGAGCCATCATGAGAATATCACCCGTGATCATTCCGAACTTGAAGACCAAAGAAAATTATCTGGTTGACGCTGTACTGGACACATTAATAACACATAACGAACCGTTGGCCATAGCCTCCTCTGTGGCCTTTGCTGATATGCTCTGGAACGTGATAAATAGTAATGGACGTATAGATGCGAAATGGATAATCGAAAGGTTCGTCCTTGTGATAAGCAAATTAACAGGTGATAAGAAATACAAGACGAGGGAGAGAGCCAGGGTCAGATACGAGGGACCAGCCTCCGAGTTCATAAGAGACCAGGTATACTATGCACTGGATAGAGGTCTAAGTGTCCAGGGACTCTCAAAAACTATAGGCTCTGGAGGTTACCTGCTGGAAACTGTTCCTAATGTCCTCTTCTTATTTGTGAGGTATCTTAACGATCCACAGAGAGGAATTATAGAGGCGGTTAATTTTACTAAAGATAACGATACGATAGCATCAATTGTTGCATCTGTGTTTGGGGCATTATACGGTAGGCGAGCCTTTAGGGAGGAATGGATAAGGCAGTTACCGGGTAAGCTTCTTAAACATGGTCAAGATGGTGAAGTCTTCCAGTTACTGAATTGTGTTGGGACATTCCTGACTTCATGAGTCTGTCATCTGTAACTAGTTCTTTGACCGTCATAAAATAACTAAGGCTTCTGACCAATCTAAATGGAACGAAATGGATTTAATCTTTAACGGCTCATTGAGGTTGAGGGAATTGCTGGATTTTCTTAAAACGTTCTTGGGATTAGGAAGGAAGACAAAATCCCGTGAGGTCCTTAGAAAACCATCAAGGAGAGAGTATAACTATATCTTGGAAATAAGACCGATCTTGGAGAAGTACAAACTAAAATCCTTAATGAGAGAATTAAGGTCTTACCCTGAGTTCCAGCTACACAGAGTACCGCACATCACATTAGTGTATAACTTCAAGCCGAGGGTTGAAGATTATAAGATAATTCGGGCTTTGGCTGACGTTAGCAAGAATTACGATGGTGATCAATTTAACTTCTTTTACGACGGGGTAGAGGTCAAGAAAGGAGGAAGGGGATACATTATCGCCCTGAGGATAATCCCATCTGAGGAACTCAAATCTTTCAGGGATGAGGTATACAAGGTCTTGAAGGCAGTGATAGTTCAGAGGCCAGATGTAGAGAAGTATAATGATAACCTCTGGTTTCACGCAGCCTTGTCCTTCCGCTCCCATAAGAACCCAGAAGACGTCCTGCCTAGGGAACTGTTAACTAAGCTCAACAATTTTTTCTTCAAGGGCACCGCAATGAGGATAACTTTACTGCACAAAGGTAAAATAAGGTACGAATATGACACCTTAACCAAAAAGATCTTGAGTAGATCTGAAGCCCTTTCCAAAGAGGAACTCAGGACAACGTATTTCGAATATAAGAAGAGGATGCTCAAACTCGGCTTGAGCAGGGTAGAACTGGACAATGTTTGGCTCACAGCCGATCACCACTTCGGACACGCGAACATCATCAAGTACTCGGCCCGCCCATTCACAAACGTTAAGGAGATGAACGAGTTCCTAATAGAGAGATGGAACGAATTGGTTTCGCCCAACGATAAGGTTTTCGTATTAGGCGACTTCTCTTTCTCGAATCCTGAGAATTGCCTGAGGAGACTTAAGGGGAAGAAGATACTGATCCAAGGTAATCACGACCCTCCGGGTATAGGACCGGAATCTTTAGAAATAAGTTACGAGAGAGGTAAGTTCGTTCTTTCCCATTATCCGTTGAACGTTGCTGAATGGAACGTTCACGGTCACGTCCATAACAACAAGCTTAAGGAGTATCCTTTCTTGAATAGACAAACTAAGAAAATAAACGTTGGAGTGGGCTTGACTAAGTTCTATCCCGTCAACCTCAGATGGATATTTGAGTTAGTGGAGAGCGGTAACTCTTACCTTTTCATGCCTTGATCACCTCATTTTCAGTGAATTCAAAGAGGGGAATGTAAACCCTTTTACAGGCTATTAATTATTTTCAAATTTCTAAGTAGTAACTGAACAAGGACGATTAGGATACTTAACGGAGACGAGCACGTTTTTATAAATTTTCGCAGAAGTCGGGAATTTTTATCACCTTCTTTCCACTTCACGAACTCCATGAATTTTTCGCACAAATCAGAATCTTTGCCGTCTTCTTTCTACCCCACGCTGATCGTTCTATTAGAACGAGTATTTAAACCCGCGTTACTTAACATTTTTAGAATGCCTAGTTTCTACGTCACTTCTAAATTCTATATAAAAGAGATCAAAGGAAAGTATTATGTTTACTCCATGGAGAAGGATGAAGGCGGTAAGCAAAGGCATTATTACGTCGCACCTTTAGAAAGGATAATTGAGACATACGTTAACATCGGGAGTGGGGAGGAACCCCCACAGTGCCGCGGCCGGGATTTGAACCCGGGTCACAGGCTCGAAAGGCCTGCATACTGTCGGCGCGTAGAGCTTGACCGGGCTATACTACCGCGGCATTTATATACTACTCCCTAGATATTTATAAGATTTACGTAACTCCTTATAAGCATTCATCTTAAAAGTCATTCGAAAAGTGACCAACATAATCTACGTCCATACGTAATTTACTGCCAAATCTTCTAATTAACAGCAGTTATGGGAATCTTAGGGAGGTAATACCAAGAAGTCGGTATTAGCGAGAAGTTTTTAATTTTAGACGTCTTCATACTGAAAAGATGTCAAACGGAAAAGGACAAATCGAGTTA
>NZ_JBBHKS010000019.1:0-144211 GCF_037389975.1 Stygiolobus sp. CP859M
TAGGTGGTTATCAACATTCTTCCTAATATACAACATCCTTTACACCCCAACGTACTTGTTAGATAAGGGGGTGATAATAAATGTAAATATTTCAAATGAATGAAATTGTTGTCCACACTGTCTCTATCATAAGTAATATACAAATACCTTATGTGTCAGTTACCACGCCTATAACTACTAACAACATCTCCATGCCTACACTAACTACTACTCAGACTATTAATGCACCAATGAATAAAATAATTAATGCAGCACCAATGCATAAAATAGGTAGCTTGTTAAGAGCTTTTGAGAAGCACTTGTTCTTTTCAATATTAATAGTAGCTTTATTCCTGGTAATGCTGGCTGTTGTCGTAATAATATATGCTAAATATTGAATTTTATGTCATCATCTTCAAGGTAGTTTTATTAAGTAGAAGTACTTACACGATTGCAAAACCTTGTCATAAATACTGTTTGTTAATGAGGCAATATTTTCTTTCTTCATCTGAAATGGTCTAACCAAGCAATTACGTTATAAATAGAATAATAAGTTAAGTTTGTAGATTTAATATAGCGTTTTGTACGTAATCCTTAACCTTGAATTGAAATGAATAAGCGTTGATGAAAGTAATTCCATTTATCGTCATTTTAGGAGTTACTGAATTTTCGTGGAGATGCCCGTAAATGTAGTAGAGTATCTTGTTGTTGGGATTGAAGATTATGTCAGATAAGTCTTGTCCATCATAGGCGTTGAAAAATGAACGTTCTTTAACCAAATCCTCAAGTGGTGCATGATGTGTGTCTATTATGGTTTGCCTCCCCCTTATGTTCCTTTTTATCTTCTCCTTATTTTCCTTAGCGAAACTCCTTGATTCGACCTTTGTATATATGCAGTCGTTATGCCAACTTTGACAAGAACACTCATTCATTGTGCTGAGATAAATGCAATTACTCCTTATATACTCCTTGCTAAACCCGTAGGGGTTACAATTTTCATAATCGAAATCGGTATAGCCTGGGGCAAAAGAGTAATCATACCAACCTACATTGCCAACAACGTCGTAATCCCCTAACTGTGTCCTATCTGTAGCATCTAACAGTTCTACGTTATATTTTTCGCTTAGCTTGTTTATTCTTTCTATCTTACTGATGCTGTCTGTGTCTTTCTCATGTATCCATAAGTCGTGGTTTCCCAGAACTGTAATTACCCTCATTCTCTGATTAGCTTTCCTCAACTTTACGAAAAGTTTTTCTAGATTTCCCAGCTTTCCGTCAACAGTCAAGTCTCCTGAGATTATAAGAGCATCGGGTTTTACCAGTTTTATCCCCTCCAGTATTGTAGCTAAGTAACGTGATGGCATATGAATATCTGTCGTAACAAGTACTTTAGTCATTTAGTATGGATACGTTACCGGCATTTAAATGATTAATAGTACCTAATCTTAATTGTGGATAATATGTTTCAAGTAGCCCCATTTTAAGGATAGATAAATCATATTGCTTGCATTAGTTGCGAGACTTAACGAGATTCAGCTCTTTACCTTGAAATTTATAACTTATGAGTTTTATATTTCTAAAAATTTCATATAGTCAAAATAAATTGTCAACATTTCTAAACTAATTTTTCTAAATAGCATTAACTCTAGTAGATTTATACTAATCAGAAAATTTATCTAGATTATTCTCGAGTATATAAACTAATTATCATCGTGTATTTTCATGTGATAAATGGATTCACCTCATTCCTCTACAATACTTCAGGAAGAGTCGATTAGCCGACCTTTAACCAATTCGGTTATAAAATGAGTGTGTCATTTCTAGTCCTCAAGATCCCTTTCACGCTTGAGTCCGCAATGTGGAAGAAAATACATGATTACTAAAAATGGCCATTAACCGTCATCACTTTCACTTAAATCAACACGATATATGCAGACAATATGATGAGGTAATGTGTTCTACAGACATTGCTTACCATTTAAACAATATTATCTTGATATTAACTTTCACGATTATCATTTCCTTAGGGCGGAAAGGCTCTCTTTTCGGGTTCCACGACTGTAAATACAATCTTATTCCCTAGTCACCTTACAGATACTCGGACATTTTTACATGGGATTGGTATAACTGGCCAGATGCCCAGATGCTTCATGAACGGTTTATAGTAGTATCATATTTGAATTCAACAAGGAAGTATTAGCTATTTTTCTTTATAAAGAAATAATTTCATTAATCTATTATTTTCTACCTTAGTAGTGTTCCAAGTGGTAGCCAAGACATAATTGAAGAAATATTTTACTGAATTAACGTTCTCTGAAAAGATATATCATTAAATTACTTTAGATACTTCATTGCATACACTTTCAGAGATAGTGTTGATTTTGACGCTTATTGCTGCACCTCGAAAGCTCAATTTGGTATTTACACTTAATTCCATACACTTTGCAAAATTTAGTTACTTGAAAATTTTCTTTCCATTATTAGATATTATACAAAATAATGAATTTACAATGGATTTTACTTACCTTTTAGATATAATGACTACTACAATTATAGCGATAATAATCAGTACTATTATCAATGTTAACGCTGAATTATTTAGGGTACCATAAAATGTTTGACTCTGAGTAGTGGTTGTACTGTAACTTGACGTAGTAACAGAAGATTGGGTTGTTGTTTCAGAGTTAGTCGTGGTTGAATTAGTCATAGTTTGCGTATTATTAACCAACACTATATAATGCGGAAGCAGGAAGAAAGGTTGAGTAACAATTATTTCATCAGATCCATTAAGTACATATGTTGTCCCGTTCACATTTACAACTTTAGGAATTACTATAATCGAACCGTTATTATACCACCCTGAAATACTTCCGTTAGGTAGATATATATTTACCCAAAATTGTGGGATAGCTTTAATGTTAACTTGTAGTGGTTCATTCACAATAAATATCTGAGGCTGACTAAAGACCTCCAATCTCTCGACGGAACTCAAGTATTCGTATTTAGGAATTTCTATTGTTGTACCAGCTGGGTAGTAACCGCTTACAAGGGTTCTATTGGTACCGTTTATTACTGCAAGTAATGGTGATCCCGTGAAATTAACCTCGACATAGTATTCTACGATGTAAGGTATTTTAATTGACATCGGAGATTCAACAATAAAATTGAAAGTTTGAGTGATATTGTAGATCTCGTGTTGGCTTATCGGGATCACTTGCGGAAATACGTTAATTGTAGACCCTCTATTGTACCAACCGTTACTCAATTCTTCTTTAACTCCGTTTATATTAGCGGAAACGTTTAGATTTGTAGTTACATAATACTGCATAACATAATTGGCTATTATAGTATAATCCCCCGGTTGGTTTATTGTAAAAATACTAGAAGTAGTATTTCCATTTAGGGTCACTTCCTCCAGAATAAATCTGGAAGTACCATTAATGTATTTCACATTAACAAATGTTATATTAGCCGGTAAAGTAACGATATACGTTTTATTAGCATTGTGTATAGAGCCATTTACGTAATAAAACGGAAGTGTAGAAACTACGTCAATTTTGGCTATTTCAATCGGTTGTATTCCTACAAATTCAAGCAGCTTATTGAAATACGGATTATTCCAGAGCCCAAATGGGTCACCGTTCCAACCATTATAATTCCAGATGCCTATGAAGTTTATACCCATAGAATTTAGTTGAGATATTACGTCCTCGTAATAGTTTATGGTGTCCTGATATCCTGCAGGGGAATTAAAATCAATGTATGTTGTCGAAGCAGGATTATTATAGCCTTGAACATCACCGTCACGAAATCCTATTTCACCTATAAAGAAACTAATACCTTGTTGGTTTGCAAAATTTTCTAGATCTGAAATTAGGTTAACGTAATTACTTGGTATGCAAACTACACCATTCGCGTAGTTATATGAAGGATAGGGGTATACATCATACCCTATGTAGTTTAGTGTTATTCCATTAGATTGTAAATATTGGAAAACACTTTCCACTGAACTTACGCTTTGGCCCAGATCTGTGTAATAGAATAATTTAGCGTTAGGTAGTATCTGCTGTATTGCTGAATACACTTCGTAATAACCATTATTGTTTAAATTGTTCATCTCTGAGATTCCTACGACTAACTTTTGTCCACCATTTGTAACAGCAGCTATCTTATGAAGTGTGTATTCAAGCAAGACCATTTGAGCAGGTGTAACACTCGTTAAATACCCTCTCCAGTTATTAGTAGTTAGGAAGAAGTTAATGAACAGCAAGTTGGAGGAGTTATATAGCATATCAAGTTTAGATAACTGTTCGGAGATCCAATATTCATTGTTTCCATAATCTAACGCTTGCTGCAGTGAAACGTTTCCATTTCCTAAATTGTAAGTGTTAAAAGGAAAAACTATACCAACAACTAAATTCTGTAGATATGGTAATAGGTTTTCATATGTACCATTAGATGGACCCCAAGGTACTAGCCAGAATAAAAGTCGAGGATCACTCGAAACATTGTAAGCTAAAGAATAATTTACAGGTATTAAAGACGTTAAGATTAAAATTAGAATAATAAAGTTTATAGCTTTACTCATGTGTCATAGTATAACTAATATAATTAACAAAGTTTCCCTTTATGTAATTCGAATCAAATAGTAAATAATAGTAACTCCAATTAATTGTAGAATTATTCAATTACACCATAATTACACACGAGACTAGTTGTTAGTTTCTCTAATAACGTAGAAGACTAAATACTTTGATCATTACTCAGTTAATGCGACATGGAGTCTGGCCTACGAAGTTTAAAGATTGAACGTTTTCTTAAATAACGTAGTATCAATAATACGACAGCTCCTCCAATTAATAAAATGATGGTAAAGGGACGGAGGGGTATGAACGGGGCAATGCCCCGTGACACCGGTGAAGTCCAAGGGCTGAGGATTGGATACAAATTTCATGAAAATTCAATGAAGCCCAAACCCCTCTTAGCGGTGAAGTCAAACCCTCAAATTAATAAAAAGATTCGAGATTAGAAGCTTATCTGATAGTCTCAACTGCTACCTTACCAACGTTCTGATCCAAGTACCTCAATAACCTCTTGTTCTCGGCTAACTTCAGCGTCTTACTCCTTAACGTTTCCAACGCTACCCACGGTGCGTCCGGGTAATTTTTAGCAAGGTTCATAATAGCCTTATAAGTGAGGTGGAAATGTTTGTTCTTTCTCAAGATTTTGAGTAGTAATCCCTCAGGATCATCATACTCACCCAGGTTTGCCCTCGTTACTAAAGAATAGTAATCCTCCTTATACTTGACCTTGTAATTCTCCCTGACGTATTGAGGGAAGTTATATGAATAAGCAAAGGCTTCGAGCTTAGTGAAGTGTGTGGAGATTAAGTACCTCCTATCAGCTAAGAGGATAGCCCCCGACAATAAGGTGTACTCTCTGTTAAGCATCTTCCATTCGTCAAAGTACTCTTTGTCCCATACTAGCCCTACCCACTCCCTCAGTCTCCCTTTAGGCAGTCTCCTCAATATGTCGTAAATAAAGAGAAAATCAGGTTCTAAGTACTCTATCACTTTTTCGAACTCGTAAGCTTTCATTGTCGTAGCAATTTTATCGACTACCGCCCTTACTACATGAACGTTTATGTCATCCCTTATGAACCAGTCTATATAACCCTTCACGGTCACTAAGTACGCTAAAGCGTCAGTAGCTTGATCGAAGTAGTTAATAATGAAGTCCTTATCCTCGTCTAGATACTTAAGGATCTTATCGAAGTCAGTCTTCTCTAACTTAGAAAATTTACCTTTGCTCAAGATTTCCTCTAGCTCTTTTTTCCCTTCCATCATAACAAGCTATAAACTCAAGTATTTAAGGGTTAAAAGTGAGGCTAGCGCTAAGTGAGGACAATTAACACTCTATTTAACGATCTAATTGATGATAATTAAGTTACTATTGCGACTCGTATTGATAGTTTGAACGTCGACTGGATTTAGTTGAGCCCTTTCACTTTACTCCCGCAGACCTTAACTTCGCCTAGCCCTATTCCCCTGCTCTTCCCTACACTCAAGAAGTTGGAGTAGAAGAGCATTTTGAAAGTCACCCTCTTTAATTTTTCGTTTGTGTATATTTGCTACTAGGCATTAAAAAAGGATATGCTGATTACTCTCATTGAATTTTGAAAAATTGTTAAGTAAGTAGTATAAGCACTTATACTGGGATCCCGGCTTTCTATTCTCGTTAGAAAAATTGTATAAACTTCCAATCTACTGCAAAAAAATTCAACCCAAAGCTCTACGCTCTCCGGCCTAGGGTTGCTTAATATTTTTGCTTATATATTAGCTTAGTATTTAGCTTATATTTAAGATAATATACGAAAAGAGAAAACTTTTAAATACGTTTCCTAAATCTTTTAATGTGGTTTGTGAGAAGTGGGAATTGAAATTCATGTTTAGGAAGAGGATAACTAATCTTGAAGAATTATCGGAGTTTTTAGCTAAGGAATTTCCTCATGAAGAAGTTATAATGTTAATCTTTGATAAATTGCATTTACTCCGAGAAGACCCTAAAAAGTATGCTAAGGAGAAATTAAAGAACCAAACGGATAAGTACGGGAGGCCTTTATTCTCTATAGAAGTTACTGGAGACATAAGGATAGTCTATAGTTTTGAGCCAAAAAATTGTACTGTATTCATTTGGAGGATTGGGAAGCATAAGAAAGCTTACCGTTTCTAGCCCTAACTTTCTTAAGCGTTAATTCCTTTAACTTCTCTAATTCTTCATGACTTTCAATTGTTACGAAGTAATATTCTCCGTCTTTTCCGCTCCTCATATATATAAACTCTGCAAAGAGGTTATTAAAACATTTTGCTACACGCTAAGATATCTACGTATATCCTTTGTTTTGTTGCGATTCTCTTCTTTTATTCTTTAGCTGATGTAGAAACTAAAATATCTACAGTCTTATGTATTGAAAAAGTCATATGCTCCCCTGTTGAACAAATTTGTTCTTAGTTTTTTAATGATATACTTTCTACAATTTAAATAGGGAAAACACAAGTAATATATCTAGAACAATAAAGATAATTACGGCTATCGATACGGACCAGAAATATAACAAGAGAAATTATTAATGAACTTATGATGGTAAAGACAGTGTCAAATACCGAGGATATTGAGCCCATTATAGAGGAAGATGTCGCGAAAGTTTCCTCTGGGATCGAACTATACATTACGCTTGTAGTTGTTTTTATATCATAGTCAAACAATATATTTAATCTCTGCAGATCATTTATTAGTTTAATTAGTTCTTGATCAGCCAGTCTTACATTAGCATTATTAATATATTCTAACAATTTATTCAATAAATCTTAATTAACTTCTATTATGGCATGATTTATCTGATTAAATAAAATAATACTGTCGTTGTTATTAAAATAAATTTAAAAAAGGAGATAAATAATATCTCTTCATAGAAAATCGCATTCTTTTATATCATTGCTTTTTTCTTGGGCTTATCCACTAATACCATCTTTTCATCATTCTCGCCCAACACATAAAATAATGTTCCTTCTACTTTCAAATCCCATGTATGTTCATATATGCTTGTTTCTACACCTACATATTTTGCTAAAGCTAAACTTTTCAGATTACCGTTAGACAGCACTATGGGCTGTGTAGGCGGTAATTTTAAACCCTTATATATATCTTTTGTACACCTTCATAATAAACTTCCTCTATTGGCTTATATCCATCTGGCGTCAGTATTAAGTGTTTACCCGTGGCGTAACTTTTCCTTACTTTTAATTACTTCTAATTCCGTCACGCCCCTCTTAAGGGATCATACACAGTCACCCTTAACTCATTGGGGCTAGTCGAGGGAAACACCAATACCCTCCCATCCACCTTTCTTACCAAGTTAAGAGAAGCAATAGAATCCCTCTCCAAAAGAACTCCACCGCTTTCCAAGTACCTAGCGTTCACCTTCAGTACTTTTACACCCCCACCCTCGTGAGCAGTGCCCGTCATCAGGTAGGGGTTAAAAACCCTGATAACTCTCTCTCAACTACTTGCTTACCCTTCCTCAACTTCTCGCCGTTAAACGGGTTGATAGAGGAAGTATATGACTCAGAAACCTCCGCGACATCTATCGGCTGAGCTTGTAACTTCTCCACAAATTTAATAACACTCCACTGGTGAATCCTATGCCTAAGCTTATCATTTTTATCACCCTCCATCTTCTCCTTGACTTTAGAGGAAAACTTACCTACTACGACTTTAGCGCTCAAACTCCTAGCAAGCTCTGTTATCCTTTTTACAGTCTTCCTAAACACGTCAGTAAATCTTAATAAGTTACTACCATCCTTTAAAAAAAGTCGGAAAGTGTAGTCCTTGAATTTACCTTACAGTTTTCACATTGAACATCCGTCCGTATAACAAATCACATCTCAAATTTCTATCACGGATGCTCTCCGAAAGTTCTATTTCTACCTCAACATATTTCCCCTCTCTTTTGCCCCCTATAAGTGCCTTCACCTCACCCCTGGAGGAGTAAATGATCATACCTATCATCTTAAATAATGAGTAAGTCCCTAAACTCCTCTCGTATTTCGACTCTACATAATCATAAGAGAGCGGTGGGTTTAAGGGTTTTGCTTGTCTCCAATTATTGACTTTTTCAATCACGTCCTTATCATTCGAGACCAAATACATTTTAGTGTGTAAATGTTTTAGGTACTCCTCTACAATTAAATAATCGCAAAATGTCTCATTTGATTCAATCGGCAAAGACCTACCGAAACTAATTAATGACAAGTATTGGTGGTAAGCCAAACAAGCGAGCATCCTGACATTTAGGTTAGGGGGTTGTTGGGTACGGTTTAGGTCCGGGTTTACTTTTCTGCTCAACTCGTTTCTGAGGCAGTCCGAAACGTAAATTATTGGTTCTTCGTCATTAAGTAGCCTATAGGCGTCGACTCCATAGAAGAAGTTGGTGTCAGGCAATAATGCTTTGCCCCTCAACTTGTCCTCAGTACCTTTGAACTTCACGGACTTCAACCCTACCATTGTTTCCAACTGTCCAATAGAGGATCCCTTATTCAAATCATTCAGTATTTTACTCATCTTTTTAGCTTCCTGAAAATTGGCCTCATCGTCTAAATGTATAGTGAAATAATTCATGCTCACCCCTTCTCTGATGAACTGAAGGCTTAAGTCAGCCTGATCGAAGTAGTTAACGACTGTGGATAAAGCTGAGAGGAAGTCGTGTCTTGAAGAAAACTTGTTAATTGAAGGGAGGGTCTCGGGTAATTTTTTTACGTAGGGGCGACTGAACTTAAATTCCATGTTATAACTCTCGAACTTCTGCAGCCATCTGGGGACTTCCGGATAGGCACTCTTAAAATAGCCCGGCCCCTCTAAATAAGAAACTCCTTTCTTGTCACGGACTGCGATGATAGAGAAAGCTGAGGCCATCTGCTTAGTGCCCCCCGTAATGTCTATAGCGTCACAGTCGAGCTTAAGCTTCAAGTTCTCCGAATACGATGAAGGAGAAACGGTAATTATCTCGCTCTTAAGCCCCTCCACATTTTCTACGTACTGCTTAGTCTTATCTGTGACAAGGAAAACGACTTTCTCTAAATCAAAGTACTCCATATAACGCCTGATTACTGAAAGGGCTGTGTCTTTAGTAGTGCCCACCGTGATACACAAACTCTTCACTTCCATCCCTAAAATCGCACCTCGTTAGTAGGTATGAGGCTCTAGGTTTAAAAACTTTCTCGGATAATGACTTTGACTCCCCGGGGGATAAGGCTTTTCGCCCCCATTTTTTGTAAACATGGCGGGAATATTAGTTAACGTATTTTACATCTTTGAATTACATCTTTGAAAAACCGCTATACTCGGACAGAATACGAAGGATAACGCAATTGTAAGGACAAGATCTTGCCTTAAAGGTCAAGTAACCGTATTACCTAATAACCACCCTTACTTGTGACCCTCATCGAAAGGAGTTTGACCGCTTTTCCATCTCGTCACAAAAATCAGTTTTTTTACACAACGAAAATATCAGTCCTTATCAAGACTAAATGTAAATATCTTAAACCGGCGTCCTGAACTGCGGTCCCCTCCGTTTCGACATATATTTACCGACAGAAGAGAAAGGAGGTCTCCGTCGGTTGTCGTCCTGCAAGGTCACTCTCCTACCTCACTCCCCTAGCAAATTCCTTAAGCTCGTCCCTTCGAACTCCAGCATCCCAAAACCTTGGCTGTTCTTCACCCCTAAACCAGCCTCATACGCTACCCTCAATACAGTCAAAGCCCCGGTGAGTTTAAACTTACCCATTACCCCCTCTACCCTCGTACGCTTATATTTCGTGACACTCCTCCTCCAGTTCTCTACCCTGACCTCTAAATCGGTCTTAAACACCTTACCGGTAAGAGCTAACACTTTCCTCTTCATGTTTAACTTGATTAAGTAATCGTACTCTAACTGGTGCGGGAACAGATATCTACTCCCTTCAGCTGTCCTCTTCGTTACTACGACGGGCGACAGTGTGTAAAAAAGCCCTTTCGAAGCTAGCTCCTTGTCGAAGTTCTTTACTAACACCTTATCTACGACGAACTTAGCCTTATCTATAACGAACTCTGGGTTACTGTTTAAATATTCATAAAGGTACTTGACTACTGTGTCTAACGCCGAGGAAAAAGCGAAATACACGAAATCCCTATAAAGTAACTTCCCCTCATCTCTTCTATAATCTCCATATATTCTAGAAAAAGTGAACATCTTAAACCTCCTAGGGCCCTCCTCGACGCCTATGTCATGTAGGGACTTCCTAACTTTAGGAGGTAGGGCCTTGTAAAAGAAGGACTGTAAATAGTAGTTATAGTGGGCGTGTACGTAACCGCCCAAATACCTAGCCTTGATGTAGATCCTCACCGGCTTCATCTCCGGCTAAAGGAAGACTAAGTGCTTATTACCGCACCTGACCCCCTCCGCTTCACCGCTTTTGACCTTCACTGCTGAGCCGTCGGAGGGAAAGAAATAGTTGTGGAGCTTCCCCGACATCCTACCCTCCTCAAACCTCCGGGGCATACCGTATTCCAGCGTGATTACCGTCCCCGCCTCCACGCTAAAAGAAGCGGGTAATGCACCGTACACACTCTTCCCTGAAAGGTCCTTTACTTCCTCGCAATCCTCCACTGAGACTTTCTCTATCCACCCCAGCATCTCGGCCGTGCCCAAGGCTAAGGGGTACTTAGGACTCTTAAATGCCTCCTCTATCTCCTTGTTGTAAGTTATGTACAGCCCGTAACCTAAAAAGTCGCCCTTAGATGCTACAATGAACTCCTTCGTTATCGGAACTCTGTTACCGACACCCCTAAATTTCTTTACGTTAACGGAGTCCGTATCGAGGTAGTTCTCTCCGAACACAAGTTTCTTCAAAGGTGTCAAAGCTTCGATAGCGTAGTCCAAAGCGTCGAGTTCCTTATAGTAGGAATCCCTCTCCTTCCCGCTCACAGCTGCCACTATTCCCATGACGGTAGTCCTAGGCGGGAAATAGTAAGAAAGGGAGGTCGAGTTGGTGAACACTTTCCTGAAATGAGCCATCCTACCGTAGATTTCGACGTAAAGAAGTTTTTTCAAAGCTCCTCACGGGAACTTTACGTCCTTGTGCGGTAACTGTGTTGGATTGAGCCCTATCAAGGGCTTGCAGATCTCGCTGAACTCCTCCGCACACCTCAGGTATACCGTACCCTTGTCCTTAAGCTTGTTAGCTAGTACTGAAAGGTCTATACTTAAGTCGTCTAAGCCCCTTACGTTCTCCTTCTTTTGCGTCACCTTAACGAACCTCCTCAGGTCACCTAAGAGCGTGTCGGGGTCTTTGTGCTCTAACCTCAAGTACAATAGGGGATAATGCCCTATCTTACTCCTCGTCACGCTCTCCTCCATGATTGCCTCCCACAAGTAGTTGTCAAACACCTTCAGGTCCTTTTCCGTCACCATAGTCTCTTTCCCCCTCCTCCAACTGAACGCACCGTAGAAGGCAATAAGCGAGTAGTAAACCCTGTAGTCCTTCCCTATGTTACCCGCACCAGTATCCCTGCCAGAGAACAAAGACGTTATAGACCTAGTGTCCATCAGGTCTACTTTATGTAGAGAATAACCCCATGTCAGTTGCAAAGGTCCGGTATAAGAGATGGACTCGCCCTTTCCCTCGTCCTCTGACCCCTTTCCTTTAGACTTACCCTTCTTCGGTATGGTAGCACCGAATAACCTTACGTCTATGCAAGAGCTAAGTACTTTAGAGGGGTCGTTACCAAACATTTCCAGCCTATCCGTAGCGTCTTTATGCTTTCCGTCAACTTTGGTTACCCACACGTAGTCGATACCGTGCTTCATGATCACGTAGTCCCTGAAGAACCTTTTTAACCTCACGTCCGAAACGTAATTGGTCTTAGTCTTGGGGTCCATTCTGGGCCTGTTCTCGTCGTCAGGGTCTCCGTTAGGGTTAGCGTTCTTCACTTCGTACATTATTAAGTACTCTGAATTAGTCTTCGGGGACACGGAACTACTTCCAGACATATAGATTCATAGCTCAATTTGTTATTCACTTTAATAAATATTACTACATCATTAACACCCCCATGTACAATTCGTCAAAGGTCTTTAACGGGCGTCCTCAACGGGAAACACAGCTGACACTTCTGGCTCTCGAACAGCGTACTGCTCGCTCAAAGTCGGAAGGACTGTAAATAAGCCCCTCTCCGAGTAACCGTCACCCTGACACCCTTACAAGCCTGATCTAATCCTGCCCGTAACGGTTTACAATCCCGTTCCCCTTACTCCCCCCTTCGTTTGCTGAGACACCATCTCGCAAACAAAACGATCGTGCATTAAATCCACCTTACGTTATCGTCTACCACAACTCACCGATTATAGGCTTTGTAAACGAGCCTTGTGAAAGAGTGTAAGAGGGCACGACAGGTCGCATTAAAAATCTTTATTTATGTCCCCCGCTAAATCAAGATTATGTTTAACTCTATTTTAAGGATAGGAGAACTTTTGAACAAAGAAGGAGGGAGCGATTATAAATTACCTATAGAGAAAGTGAAATCGAAAGACGCTAAACTGTGTTTCGTAGTCTTCGACATCGGGAAGAAGAAAGTATACACGGACAAACAGAAACTGGTTGAGGGAGACGAAGAGAAATACGCTTACATAGGTAACGCTAAGGCTCAGAAACCCCAAGACAGACTCACTACCGATTCGCTAAAGTATATTATAGGGCGTGACGAAAACGGCGAGAGAGTATCAAACAACAAGTTCTCCCTAAAAGTAGTAGCGGATAAGCTGAAGGACAGTAAGACGGGCAAACTGCTAAAAGAAGTCTTAGAGTGGTATACACCAGAAACGGAAATAGAGGGACTGGACTGGGACTGCGACTTGTACACCGTGAGGGTGGTGACTAAGGAAGGGGAGACGATAGACTTAGCCACTTTAGAAGACTACCGACGCTCCTTAGTAGAAGCTAAGGGCGTCGTGAAAGGTAAGTGCCAGTTCTGCGGAACCGAAGGGGTTCTACCCAACCCCGACTACACCGGGGGGAGTTTACTGAAGGTCTTCATCACGGACAAAAAAGGCTTCCTCTCAGACTTCGGTGAAGTGTTGTACTCCCACTCGGTCTGTCCCTCTTGCAGGAACAAATTGGAGCTCGGCAGGAGCTACGTAGAGCAGAACCTGACAGCCAGAGTGGGTAAACTCAACGTGTACATAGTCCCGGACATCCCCGGGAAGGCCGAGAAGACGTTCTTGGACATGTTCAAAGCGAACAAAGAGGGGTACATCTTGGAAGGCCTCAGGGAGGTAGAGAGGGGGGAGAGAGAAGCGTTAGAAATAATGGAATTTGAAGGAGTAGAAGTGAGGCTGGACTTAGTCTTTGGACAAAAGGAACAAAACAAGTTCAGGCTGTGGAGGGTAATACCCGAAGTAGGAGTCCCCAGGTTAGTAGAGATCATGAAACTGGCGGGGAAGGGCAAAAGGTTAGTATCGGGTAACAACAAGATACCCTTGCAGGACATCTCTTTCCAAACACTTTACGGAGTCTTACCGGTAAGGGATTCCGGTAGAGGAATAGAACCTAAGGTCTTCTTGGACTTCCTCGAAGCTCTGCTACTGGGTAACAAACTAGACCAGAGCTATGTTTACGGGTCTTTCGTCTCCGTGGCGAAGTGTGTGAGGTACGGTACTTGTGAAAACAGTTTAACTAGATTCACGTTGGAGGACTTACCGTTATACCAAGAAATATTTATATATGTTATGAAGGAAATTGGGATTATGGGAGAGAAGACAGAACAACAGAAAGAAACGAACCTAGATACCCCGCTGGGCTATGCAGACAGCCTGGGACTAAAAGGTGGCCTTAAAGGGCTCTTCCTTTTAGGTGTCCTAACGGCGTATGTGGGTAAAGAACAGTACAACAAAGGAGACGAAAAGAAGGCGATACTAAATAGGATCGATTACGAAGGGATGGACATAGACGACGTGGTAGCATTTGCGAACAGGTTACACGAGTCACTGAGGGATTACAGACAGCTGAACTCTGTTACAGAGTCGTTGTTCGCCGAGGCGTTAGACTTGATAAAGAGAAACCCCAACGACTTGTGGGACACACAATCAAACGTCTTCCACATCTTGTTAGGCTACTCTTACCAGACAAAGATGTTCATTCAACACGCTAAAGGCGGTACTAAGGAGAGCAACGAATAACTCTCTCAAACACCTACCAAGTAATTTTTCTCCTCGTTTTAAACTACACGTATTAGGGTGCACCGAACTCCTCGTTTTTTTTTCCTTTCATTTACTTTTTCTTTTTTCTTGTCCCCTCTTTCCATCCTTCGCCCCTCTATCCCTCCTCATTGCCCTTACTTATTCCAATATCAACGCTTAGCTGAGGAAAAGTTTCAAGTCCCCAAGGGAATGCTACAAACTTAGATTTTCTTCATCTGCAGTTTATCTCATGATTCTTGTTTCAAGTCCCCAAGGGAATGCTACAAACAAAGATCGTTGTCGTGATAATTTACGAGTGATGGTCATGGCGTTTCAAGTCCCCAAGGGAATGCTACAAACATCACCGATTTGAGCCTAGAAACCATTATTACATTTAGTTTCAAGTCCCCAAGGGAATGCTACAAACAATACTTTTACGGTTTTCCACAAGTTAGTTAGCATGAGTTTCAAGTCCCCAAGGGAATGCTACAAACAGTACTTCTATCTCAGGGTAAAAGCCGTATTAAGTGTTTCAAGTCCCCAAGGGAATGCTACAAACAAAGGAAGAAAAGACTGAAGCAAAGAACGACAAAACGTTTCAAGTCCCCAAGGGAATGCTACAAACTAAGATTGGAAATATTGTTGGTCTATCCCCCTTCTAGTTTCAAGTCCCCAAGGGAATGCTACAAACGAACTCGATGAAAACATCAGAGAACTACTATCTTTAGGTTTCAAGTCCCCAAGGGAATGCTACAAACACAAACCCCCCCAATCCTATTTCTTTTTCTTTAGTCAAGAAGTTTCAAGTCCCCAAGGGAATGCTACAAACTTTTTTGCATCCCCCATGGCATATCAAATTATTTTTTGTTTCAAGTCCCCAAGGGAATGCTACAAACTTATCCCTCCCCCATAGCACACCAGATAGTCTTTTGTTTCAAGTCCCCAAGGGAATGCTACAAACTGTACGAATCGAAGACTCAGAAAGTTTAGTACGGAATGTTTCAAGTCCCCAAGGGAATACTACAAACGAGACGAAATCGCAGAACTCCCTTTAGTTGTCGAAAAAGTTTCAAGTCCCCAAGGGAATGCTACAAACACGAGGTGCACGGTGTCTCCGTTATTATCCCCCTCATAGTTTCAAGTCCCCAAGGGAATGCTACAAACTAGACCCTGGTGCGGTAATCAGGGTCTATCGTATTTAGTTTCAAGTCCCCAAGGGAATGCTACAAACAGCCACTTTGTCCCCCTGGGTTAAGGAGAGTGAGAAGCTGTTTCAAGTCCCCAAGGGAATGCTACAAACCGATATTAGGTTCTAGATTTTCAGAAGTATTTACAAAAACAGTTTCAAGTCCCCAAGGGAATGCTACAAACACTCTCACGATAAGGACAAGAGGGTTACAAGAGTGGTTTCAAGTCCCCAAGGGAATGCTACAAACCTTCCCAACACGTCAGACCTATATTTTCCCATTTAGTTTCAAGTCCCCAAGGGAATGCTACAAACTGTACTTGTCCCCCGGATTCAGGGGTGAATATCATGGGTTTCAAGTCCCCAAGGGAATGCTACAAACGGGGCACACTCCACCCCTTATACTCAAAAGTGACTACAGTTTCAAGTCCCCAAGGGAATGCTACAAACCTATTAGTTCTGAGTTATCGATGCCACATTTATACTGTTTCAAGTCCCCAAGGGAATGCTACAAACACAAACCCCTGGGGTTTCATCCCTCAGGGTCTACCGTATTTAGTTTCAAGTCCCCAAGGGAATGCTACAAACTTTTTGCATTTTTTGTGCAAAAAAAGAAAATTACAAGTTTCAAGTCCCCAAGGGAATGCTACAAACTTTTTTCAGAGTCACAGGAATTTTTTGTTGTTACCCTGTTTCAAGTCCCCAAGGGAATGCTACAAACTAAAAAGTTTCATTTTTGTTATCCTACTTCTCTTCATGTTTCAAGTCCCCAAGGGAATGCTACAAACAGTAGACCCTGGGGCTGTAATCAGGGTCTACCAGGTTTTGTTTCAAGTCCCCAAGGGAATGCTACAAACCTCTCCTAGGGGTACACTCCACCCCTTGTACTCGAAGACAACGTTTCAAGTCCCCAAGGGAATGCTACAAACTTTTTTTTTGACACTGAGCCGGAAAAGAAAAATAATGTTTCAAGTCCCCAAGGGAATGCTACAAACGGGACATACCCCCAGTCGTAGTGGGGGCAAGAAAAAACGGTTTCAAGTCCCCAAGGGAATGCTACAAACATAAAGAACAAGAATTTTTTATTGTTAGTTTAGAGTAGTTTCAAGTCCCCAAGGGAATGCTACAAACCCTTCTCCTTTTAGTCCTTAGCCCTATTCTTATTTGTTTCAAGTCCCCAAGGGAATGCTACAAACAACCATAAACGCTTTGCAAAACGAATGCATTCGTGAAAAAGTTTCAAGTCCCCAAGGGAATGCTACAAACTAAAGATTTGAAGTCAATCCTGCCAAGCGCACCCTCGGTTTCAAGTCCCCAAGGGAATGCTACAAACGATGAACTACAACTATTAAACAACGCTTTAAAGAACGAGTTTCAAGTCCCCAAGGGAATGCTACAAACGGATATACAAAGCATTTAGAAGAACTAGATTTTGATTATGGTTTCAAGTCCCCAAGGGAATGCTACAAACTAAGCCCCAACCTTACCCAACTACGTCTTCTCCTAGGTTTCAAGTCCCCAAGGGAATGCTACAAACAAAAATCTCCCCCAGTTGAACTCCACATTCATCACAAAAGTTTCAAGTCCCCAAGGGAATGCTACAAACTTTATCCCTCCCCCTTAGCTCATCAGGTTATATTCAGTTTCAAGTCCCCAAGGGAATGCTACAAACTGACAACGACCTGAAAAAACTAGGTGAGAACGATGAGGTTTCAAGTCCCCAAGGGAATGCTACAAACTTGAATTATTATTTTCAATTTGTATTATATTTACATGTTTCAAGTCCCCAAGGGAATGCTACAAACCTTTGTCGAGAGTATGGACACTGCTACTTATAGCAAAAGTTTCAAGTCCCCAAGGGAATGCTACAAACGTCGTTTGACCTGGACGAATATTACAAAAACAACGTGTTTCAAGTCCCCAAGGGAATGCTACAAACCACCTGTTCCCACTGATAGTGGGAACAGGAGTTTAGGGTTTCAAGTCCCCAAGGGAATGCTACAAACCATTTCTCTTTCCCTCGTCTTATCCTCCGAGAGAGAAATAGTTTCAAGTCCCCAAGGGAATGCTACAAACTATATCCGCATTACCGTTTCTCCCTTGCTGATTTGTAGTTTCAAGTCCCCAAGGGAATGCTACAAACGAGGTGAAAGGTATGAAGAAGTACACGAAAAAACAAATTGCGTTTCAAGTCCCCAAGGGAATGCTACAAACGCTAAGACTATGCTTAATTTTTTGCGTTTTTTGTGCAAGTTTCAAGTCCCCAAGGGAATGCTACAAACCGTCCTTTAGCCTTTTAATATTATTATTATGTATAATAGCGTTTCAAGTCCCCAAGGGAATGCTACAAACTCAAACGGTAATTCCCTAGCCAAGACACTTTTTATATCAGTTTCAAGTCCCCAAGGGAATGCTACAAACTAAAATCATTAGAATTAGTTTCAATTGTTGAATTATGTTTCAAGTCCCCAAGGGAATGCTACAAACGATGTAGGAGAAGTGATTATAAAAGGTGGATGCAAACACTTGTTTCAAGTCCCCAAGGGAATGCTACAAACGATGCTGTATCAGCTATTTACCCTTCTTCTTCTATCGTTTCAAGTCCCCAAGGGAATGCTACAAACATGCCTCTGGTCTGCATAAGCTCATCTTCAATATATTGTTTCAAGTCCCCAAGGGAATGCTACAAACCCTCCTCACTATTATCTTATTTTAGGCGTTTTTATACTTTGTGTTTTTCGGCAGTGATTTCTCACCTTGGCTATCCCTTTCACTGCCGAGGCAATTTTTCGCTAATTTTAATATGTTTTAGCAGTAATATTTTCTTTCTCCCTTTCACTGCCGATTTCACTTCCTGCCCAATAAAATGAATAAAAATATATAGAATCAGAAAAACCAAAAGATGTCTGTATACAACGGAACTTTTTCACTTATGCTTACTACAGTAATGACCCCAAGAAAAGCGGTAAGCCGAGACTATCTTACGGGCAAAGTTGCGCTTTAGGGCTAGAACGATGAACTTAGACGAGAGTTAGCAGGACATGTAGTGTAGTTTGTGTTTTGAAGGTAACAAATCTGGTGTTAACAGACCTAGTTCTACGTTGGATAAACCCTTAGGGAGATTGGTCGTGCTATAACGCTTATCTAGGGCTTTATTGTTTTCGAAAGCGGAAGAAGTGTGCATGTGCAATAACGCTCAGGCTATTGTTAAAGTTAGGTAAGAACTACATCGCGTCTTAGGTAGTACCTCCACTAATTTCCCTGGTTCACATGACGATAGGAAATGAGATGCCAGCAAGCTTAGTCATGTTTAACTGGGGCTTAACACGGCAAATGGGCGAGAAGCGGGTGTGAAACTAATGACGGAGAGTAATCAAGGTTCTGAGAACGAACCGAGTTTTTATATGAACGTTACTCTCAAATGTTTCCTTGACTTGAAAGACACACCATAACGTGAGTAATTTATGTAAAAGACTGTCTTTAGTTAAGTTTTCGTTTTGCTAACATGGAAAGAAGGGTCGCTCATCGACCCCTTTCGTCCAAGTTTTCACTGTAGGGATGGTCTCGGTAGTACCTTTACGTCTCCGTAGGGAGGTCGATGAGGTCTAAGTGTAAGATCCGAACATGATATGTATCCGCTTTTCCTTCCCTCCTTTCCTTTAACTTTGCTCTATCACCATATTATGTACTCAAATGCATATGGATTTCACTTGTGTCATTATCATAATAATTATTTAGTAAGAACTGAAAATTTATTTACGAGGGCGAGAATTAAGGTGTACGTCATCCTCGTTTATGATTTCGACGAGAAGAGGGTAAGCAAGGCACTAAACACGTGTAGAAAGTATCTCACTTGGATTCAGAGGTCGGTATTTGAAGGTGAAATCACTGAAGGGAAGCTATATATGTTGAAAAACGAGCTCAAAAAGATCATGAAGGACAAGGACTCGGTGATAATCTTTAAGTTAGATGGGAAGTTCGCCATAGATAAGGAGGTATTAGGAAAGGCACAAGAGGACACAAACATATTGTGAGTGTTAAGCGGTATATCACGCTGTAGGTCTTTTATGAAAGCACGACATGGAGGGACTTCACGAGGATTACCCGACTTAAGGGTCGTGCAGCATACAAGCCCTACTAAAATTGAAAGACGATTTTATGTCTTTCTTTTGCTAATAGAGAGCGTGCAGTCCCTACTCAACGATCTAAGGCGATTATAAGGCTTTATACTGGGCTGAGAGGTTTGTAGAGTACATAGCCCCTACTAGACTAATTCCGGGCTACGATGACCTGTGGTACGACGAAAGTGCTCGTAGAGTGCATAGTCCCTACTAGACACCGTTTATCCCTACACTTTCATTTCAATCATTTTATGTTCATTCATGGTCGAGTGTAGGGACTTAGCCCTCAACCACAGCTTACTGTAGGTGGGTCATGGGACTCCTTCGAGCCCAACGGCACGGGGCTCACATCTCTGCAATCACTCCCACACTTTTGCCCACATCGGTGTGAGAGATCATCATTTATCAGTGAAAATTCGTTATAAACAGACAAAAAGATCTCTGTTAACGTGAAAAAGGATTCAGCCCGTCGGTGAACGACTATCTCGTCGTTCTGACAAGTGAAGGCTTTAACCTGAAAGAGCCCTCTTTCAAACAAAAAAAGGGGATAACGAGCTTTTTAGGGAGAAAAACTCTTGTCGCCTAACTGTGTGTGTTTTTACCGGATTTCCTCTCGTACTAACCCACAAAATTTTGTTTACCTAGCGACATAAGGACGGTACTCCTCGTCACCTAATAAGTGTTTCTCTAGCTTATAACACTCCATTCTCAAAAGCCTTGTATAGGACGCCCTCTTCTTACCTACATTTACTTTGGTCTCCATCTTCTCGTCGAATTTTTTAACGAACTTCCTCAGGGCGTCATCGGTGAGCTTTAACCCGTTCACTTCGAAGTCCTTCTCCGTTATTTCCTTCCTCTTTATTAAAGCTATTACAAGCCTGTCCACTATTATGGGCTTGAAGACGTCGGCAATGTCCAAGTTAAGGGAGAACTTCCTCATGTTGGTAGTGTGTAAGTACCCGACTCTCGGGTCTAACTGTGTCTGGTATATAGCCCCTAACACCTCAGTGTAGAGCATCATATTTCCCAAGCTCATTAAGGAGTTAACCCAATTTTCCGGGGGCTTCTTACTCCTCTTCACGAAAGCCCCGCCCAATATTTTATCTAAACCCGTGTAGTACTCTTGTCTCGCTGAACCTTCAATACCCATCACCTCATTTACGGTCTTGGCGTTTTCGAGCTCCTTGACCTTCTCCTTAACAGAAGTACTGTCCACCCCGTTCTCCCTCAATACGAGGGACATGTTCTTTACTGAACCCTCTACAAACCTCTTAGCTATTGTTAATCTTTTCTCGCCGTCCAGATACGCTTCTACTTGTTTTACTAAGACGTGTCCTGATAAGTTACTGCTTTTGGGCACGAAGGAACCTATGTATCTTCTTCTTTTAGAGAAAAAGTGGATCAAGATCCCTTCTTTACTCAAAAATTGGAGGAACCTCTTATTTAGCTTGACTTCGCCGAAGACGTATAACGACTTTAACTGGTTTATGGGCACATATTTGGTGCCGTCCTTTGTGACCAGCGCTATAGTGTTGTTCTTCCTCTTCAGGGTACCACTGGTAGTTATGAAAACCCTTTTAGACACATCTACTCACTCTCGCCCTCAAGAAGAACTTGTGAAAAGTACAGAAACTTATCCAAGCAGCCTTGCCCTTCTTCTTGTTGGACTCCTTCTCAGTCGTGCCCCTCACCTACCCCGTCCAGCAAAAGTCCTTGTAAGCACACTTTTTACAGTACTTAATCCTCACCTTTTTAGGGGGGTTATCACTCGATACTATTTCCTTAACTCTCTCGACATCTTTAAGGACCTTTTCTTCGTCAACGACCTCCACCCTCTCCTCCACTCCCTCATCAGGGACCCTCACCACTCCTATAGCGTTCACCCCGGCATCTTTAAGTCTGTATAAATAATAGCTGAGCTGTGCCCTCGCGGACTCTAAGTGCTTAGACGAACACTTGACTTCGACAACCACGCCCGTATCCTTCTTGTAAATGTCCACTCTCATACCTTCCAAAATCAGAAAAGTGTCTTCAGTGTGTACTTTATGCACTGCCCTACCGTACTCTAGCCTCTCGTGGTCTTGATACGGGATTATGTGCCTGCTCATCAACCACACTTCCCGAGGACATATGTGTAAGTACCAGATCAGGGTGCCGGTTACGTAAACGTCTTCACCTATTTTATAGGGCGGGTTATTGTTATCGTCACCGCCTGGTTTATTACTACTACTTACAGCCATGTTTTCTAAAAATGTAACACTATTATCCAAATAAAAATTTTGTTATCTGCGGAGCTAAAGGCGTTAAGCTTGGTAGTGATAATAACTATTTCTTAGCATGTCTCGGACATTAGGAAATGAGAACTATGAGGTCACTACTAGATGTAGGAGTGTGATCATTAAGGGAGGTAAAATAAGGACTCTCACACGCTTTAGTTAACGACTGAGTCGTAAACAGTGTGATAACGTCTATATATAACGGTTAGTTACGAGAGTACATTGACGACTTTTTGTTTCGCTTCTTCTCTATCTCCTCTCAACGCCTTAATGAATAACGCTCAGGTGAAGTTCCATTACACGGTACCTTTTGGGCTAACACCACTTCATCACTTTTTCCGCCCTTGAGTTCACCTATGAAGGACGAACAAATAAGTTTAATCAGTTTCCGTAGTTACTACAAATGTTGATGAACTGAGTCGTTGAAAGTGACAAAATAACTTGACCTTTACATCACAGTGTAGCCGGTAAACCTTAACCACTCCTTTTCCAGTCCTGTTCACGATCTCGAAAATCTATTTTACAAAGTTAGGGGGTTGAGGGGACCGAAAGCCTCACCAGATTGATACCCCGTGTTTAAATACTTCTTTGCCAAAGTTTCTCGTAGTGACGCCAACGACGCTCCTTCCCGGTTTAATGGGACTTTAAGAGGATTAATCAGCATCTCTCTCAAGGGACTAGAGCTCAACAATGAAAGTCCCATCTTCAAGTGGGGGCTCTCTGAGCCACTCGACTGCCCACCAAATGTAGTCCCCAATCGATGGTGGGAACTGCGAACCCCTTGGAAGGGAACCTTCTAATGCAGGAAGAAAGTCTGACACTTACTGTATTACCAGACTATCGCACTTTCGTCTTTCTCCGACTTAAGGCCTTTCTCTTTGTCATAATAATTCTCTACTTCCTCTCTCCTGACTATATACCAACCGAGTTCGCTGTCCTGCTCTAAAGGCAATTTCTCCCACGTTTTCACTATATAGTTTTCAGCCTTAGCCATCAACGCCTTCACTAAAGCTCTTCTGGAGAAACCCTTAGACTTTAACGCATCCTTCAACCTCTCATACACCTCCTCCGCCTCTTTATCCAGCAACACGAACACGGTGTACTTAGGCTCCTCCTTTATCAACTGCAACTTTACCTTATCGAACTCCAATCCCGTGACTTTACCCAGCAGGTCAGACCTCAACCTTGAGTTCGAAGGCTTAAACTTTACCTTTAACACGTCGTAGTACTTCTTCAACACGTCCTCCACTTCAGCTTCCGTAAAAGACGATCTGTCCTCAAGGGCGTTCAGGGTGACCTCTTCAGTCAGCTTACCGTAAACTAAAGCGAAGTCCGTAGGTAACCCATCCCTTTTAACCCTCACCACCTTAAGCTTGCCCGACTCCCTGACCCAATTCCTGTTAACCCTCCCCGCCGCTTGAATTATGGAATCTATGGGGCCTAAATCCCTCATCGCCTCCGTGAAGTCCAAATCTACACCGGCCTCTACTAACTGTGTCGTGACTAATACTACACCGTTGCCTTTGCCCTTCTCTTTCATTATCTTCTTAACCCTCTCCAGCCTCTCTTTTGGTACCACACGTGTGGACAAGTAGTAAACTTTACTGCCCTTAGTGCACTCCTTTAACACGTCGAATCCCTTAAGGGAAGAGGCTATTGTATTATACTCCACCATTATATCGCTCTTGTCACATGCTAAATCCGCCATCTCCTCGGGAGACACAGTACTCCCCAGTTCCAGTTCCACCACGTATCTGTTGGGCTTCGTTTTCACGGGTGAAGAACCTTCCCAGAAGGGGTTAGTGGCAGTCATGAAGAGGACTTCAATGTTCAGACGTTTCACAGCCTCTTCCAGAGCCTCCTTCACGACGTATAACTCCTCTATACCCATAGCTTGTATTTCGTCGAGTATAAGTGAAGAATTAGCCAAGTTGTGTAACCTCTTCAGGTAGGAGTTCTCCGACGACAAAATAGTATTGACAAGGGCTTCAAAAGTGGTCACCACGAACGGGGAGTCCCAGCTCTCTGCGACCATCAACTTCCTCTCCATGTCCGCGTACTCGTCACCCAAGTCCGTTTGCTTGTTACCTTTGTTATCGAGGAAGTACGATAGGTGGTGGTACTTCAACACGGAGTCACCGTAAACCCTCTGTAACACGTCGTAGGCTTGTTCTATTATACTTATAAAAGGTAGGGAGTACACTACCCTCCTCTTAGACCTCTTTAACGCTAAGATGCTACCGGAAATTGTCTTTCCGCTCCCCGTAGGGGCGTTGAGGAAAGAGATGGGGTCTTTCAGCTGAGTGTTCACCGCGTAACTAAAGAGTTCATCCCTCATAGGTTGTACTCTACCCGACCTCGGTAAGGACTCAGCATACTTAATAAGTAAAGACGGGTCCAGAGAGGGTGAGCTAACGTACTGAGTCTCCGAGGCACTGTGCTTGTCCGCATCGATTAGTGAAGAGAAAAGTAAGAGCCCGTCGAAGTACCAGTCCCAGAAGTACTTCTGTTCGTTTACCAGCTCGGAGAGATACTTCCTGACCGTGTAAACGGACTTCCTTGCCTCCTTCAATAGGGAGATGGACGGCTTTACTTGCAGGTCTAAAAAGTCCAGCTCGGACTTAATGTAGTCCCACTTTTTCTCCAGTTCTCTCAATTGATCCGATAAGCACGAGTTACCGGACTCGACTTCCTCAGCTTTCTTGTTCAAGAGATCGCTCAGGGTCGTCAGCCCCTTCAGTTCCCCGTGGTGGGATAGTACCGCCAGCATGGTGAGGAGGGGGTAAACGTTATTTTTCACTTCGTCGGTACCGCTTAGGTACCTCTTGCTCTCGCCGTATGCTATCAGGGAAGAAACTAAGGCGTGGTCAGAACAGGATAACCTCTTCCCGGTCCTCAAGTGTTCTTGGAAGCTGTGGGTGAATTTACCAACGTCATGCAGGGCACCGGCCGTGAAGGCGAATGACTTCAGGTCGGACCTCCCGGCTCCCATTATGTTTCGGGAAGAAAACTCTCCTACCTCTTTTAAGTGGTCTTTAAGGAGTTTATCCGGGTGCGAACAGTAGTTTTTTGGGTCGTCTACACAAAGCATATTATATGTTTAAGCGGTAAAGCCTCTTATACTTTTCTTCGTGACGCGTCGTATAAAGCGATTGGTAGTTACTGTCGGTTCTCTACGAAAAATACCTTAAGGAGAGATTGTCGGTACGCACACTTCCCTCTGTTGCTGATGCGTTAGGGATCAATAAAAACCTTAAGGAGAGATTGTCGGTAACCTCATTGGACTTAAGAACGAGTTTACGGCTTCTGTTATGTTAACTTGGCAATGTGGAAGGGGCACCCAATGTTCTCATCAGGGTTTTGTAGAAATGTTGAAAAGACCCTAAGGGGTCGTGACCTATAGCTTAGGATGAGGTGAAAATTGGTAATAGGGAAGAAAAATAATAATAATAATGATAAAAGCCTCGGTAAACACCGATGTGCACACGTCATTACTTAACCACTCCTTTATCGTAGCCTGCTACACAAAAACAATGCCAATGGCAGGAGATCCTACGGAAGGGATGGATAGCCACACGTTTAAATAATCCTCTTTACAATTATCCTTAGTAACGCTGACGAAAGCTACTTTTAACCTACGCCCTTAAAACACGTGTGTTTATAACTCCCCTTAGTAGTGCTGACAGTAATGCTGATGACTCCCTGAACTTTGTGGGGTCATGGGAGGGCTCCTATCGCTCCTTTTTCCCCAGAGGGACTAATAATTCGGATAAATGTCCCTAAAGGGACCGCTGGATACCCCGGTTGCCCACCTGATGTAAACCCGAATCGGTGGCGGGAATGGGGTGGAGGACATTTAGCATTCCACGGCATGGAGGAGTTAGAGTTGACCCGATATCCCGCACTTTTAAACGTTACTTCACCAAAAACGCTCGGTTTTTTCTAATTCTATATATTTTTATTCATTTTATTGGGCAGGAAGTGAAATCGGCAGTGAAAGGGAGAAAGAAAATATTACTGCTAAAACATATTAAAATTAGCGTAAAATTGCCTCGGCAGTGAAAGGGATAGCCAAGGTGAGAAATCACTGCCGAAAAACACAAAGTATAAAAACGCCTAAAATAAGATAATAGTGAGGAGGGTTTGTAGCATTCCCTTGGGGACTTGAAACCCCCCCTCTTCAATGTGGAAGACGTGATCTCTGATCACGTTTGTAGCATTCCCTTGGGGACTTGAAACAATACCCCCAAAACAATAGTATAAGTGAACAAAGATGGGTTTGTAGCATTCCCTTGGGGACTTGAAACGATAATAACTTTTTCTAGGACAGTGAGAGCTTCTCTCAGGTTTGTAGCATTCCCTTGGGGACTTGAAACGCGTCACTGTCCCCCTGGGCTAGGGACAGTGAGAGACTGTTTGTAGCATTCCCTTGGGGACTTGAAACCTTTGCAAATTACAGTGTATTTTCCAAAAAGGATACATGAGTTTGTAGCATTCCCTTGGGGACTTGAAACCCCTCTAATATGAATTCAACTCTACTAGCCTCTAAAGTTTGTAGCATTCCCTTGGGGACTTGAAACCTGTGAAGAGTGTGGAGTCCAGTTGGGGGAAATTTTTTGTTTGTAGCATTCCCTTGGGGACTTGAAACTTCATGGGAGGAAGTGGGGTCTTCCTGTTGGGAAGAGGTTGTTTGTAGCATTCCCTTGGGGACTTGAAACCTTCTCTTCTTCTTCTAGTTCTATTTTCTAGTTCTATGTTTGTAGCATTCCCTTGGGGACTTGAAACGGTCAAGGGTACACTCCATGGGGGGCGGTGGCGTTAGTTTGTAGCATTCCCTTGGGGACTTGAAACGGTCAAGGGTACACTCCATGGGGGGCGGTGGCGTTAGCGGTTTGTAGCATTCCCTTGGGGACTTGAAACCACCAGGGTCTACTGGGACACTACGAATTTTCTGTTTCGTTTGTAGCATTCCCTTGGGGACTTGAAACAAAAAATGACTTGATGGGCTATGGGGGAGGGGTAAAAGGTTTGTAGCATTCCCTTGGGGACTTGAAACACTGTTTCGTTGAACGATGCGGAACCAGCCAACAGAGTTTGTAGCATTCCCTTGGGGACTTGAAACATATCGTTCTGTTGAGCTATTTGCGAGGCTTGCTGGTTTGTAGCATTCCCTTGGGGACTTGAAACTTTGAGATTCTCTGCACTCTATGTTGAATGCAAAAGTGTTTGTAGCATTCCCTTGGGGACTTGAAACTTTCCTGTTATTAGTTGAAACTGGCTTAAGGACAGGGGAGTTTGTAGCATTCCCTTGGGGACTTGAAACTCATTCATGAAAGGAATTATTTTTTTTAAAAAACCCCGTTTGTAGCATTCCCTTGGGGACTTGAAACAACACATCGATTTTGCAATAGATAACATTAATACGGGTTTGTAGCATTCCCTTGGGGACTTGAAACCATGAAATTAACGAGTTGATAAGTGCAATGGAAGAGTTGTTTGTAGCATTCCCTTGGGGACTTGAAACCTTTACTAATTCTTCTCTTCCCTTAAGCCGGTATATCCGTTTGTAGCATTCCCTTGGGGACTTGAAACGATGACCAATTAAAATTAGCGCAAGCGTTGGAGTCAGTGTTTGTAGCATTCCCTTGGGGACTTGAAACGAGAAGACTTCGTTTCCAGGTACGAAAAAGCTGTACGTTTGTAGCATTCCCTTGGGGACTTGAAACAGGATAGGCAGGAAACATATTCCATTCTATGCTGCTTTGTTTGTAGCATTCCCTTGGGGACTTGAAACCTAGAAATAACAAACCGAGACGTGCCGTATCAATAAGTTTGTAGCATTCCCTTGGGGACTTGAAACTATACCTCTTCCTCAATAGTTAAATTGGGGATTCGTAGTTTGTAGCATTCCCTTGGGGACTTGAAACATTTGAACCTCTCACACCTATCCCTCTTCTCTCCCTCAGTTTGTAGCATTCCCTTGGGGACTTGAAACCTTTAAGTCTCAAGAAGAGGAGAAAGAAGGGAAGGAAGTTTGTAGCATTCCCTTGGGGACTTGAAACCACTGACAAAAGAGAACCCTATGGGCCTCGACCCCATGTTTGTAGCATTCCCTTGGGGACTTGAAACTGAGAAGGCAAAGAAACAAATATGTAGAAGTAAGAATTGTTTGTAGCATTCCCTTGGGGACTTGAAACATGTAGGTGATAAAATCGACCTGGACTTATCCTCATGGGGTTTGTAGCATTCCCTTGGGGACTTGAAACTCATAGTCTTTCATTCCTATCTACACTTTCATTTATAGTTTGTAGCATTCCCTTGGGGACTTGAAACTCAAGAACGGATTTAAACCCCGAGACCACCGCAGAACGTTTGTAGCATTCCCTTGGGGACTTGAAACTAAATTTGTGATATCATAATTTATGTTGAGAGACTATGTCCGTTTGTAGCATTCCCTTGGGGACTTGAAACTTATTGAGAGGTAACTGTATAATCAATTCTATATACGTTTGTAGCATTCCCTTGGGGACTTGAAACCAAAACCCAAGAGCGTTTGGAGATTCCGGAATTGTAAGGGTTTGTAGCATTCCCTTGGGGACTTGAAACTTAAGAACAACTTATCGAATACTTCAGAGATAGGAGCCGTTTGTAGCATTCCCTTGGGGACTTGAAACATTGATAAAATTGCAGAGAAGAAGAAAGCTCTCAAAACGTTTGTAGCATTCCCTTGGGGACTTGAAACGGATGTCTAGCATCTCCTGATAAATTGGGTTAAATGTTTCGTTTGTAGCATTCCCTTGGGGACTTGAAACCCGAACGCCGAATAAATAAGGTTGTTAATGTCGTTTAGTTTGTAGCATTCCCTTGGGGACTTGAAACCCGAACGCCGAATAAATAAGGTTGTTAATGTCGTTTAGTTTGTAGCATTCCCTTGGGGACTTGAAACCTGGGTCTAGGTATGGTTCGTATTGTAGCAAAAACAGTTTGTAGCATTCCCTTGGGGACTTGAAACTACTGTTAATCGGTGACGTTGATGTAGTGGTGGTCGTTGTTTGTAGCATTCCCTTGGGGACTTGAAACCGCACCTCCACTCCTCGAACAAATGTTGATGTACGGTTTGTAGCATTCCCCTGGGGACTTGAAACGCAGAGTCCTGGGTAGTTCTGATGAAGGAGTTGAGAATGTTTGTAGCATTCCCTTGGGGACTTGAAAACCTAGCTCTCTACGTCGACAAATTACAAACGCGGATAAGTTATGTAACAGAACTTAATGCGGGGAAGTCCAAAGCCTATACTTCAACCCTTTAAGACTTTGTTTCTGATACACCTATTTCGGGATTCCCTTAACTTTTCCCCTTGGTCTCCATGCTAAGACGTCTGAAAAACGTCTCGAATTATTTATTAAAGTGTTTTTACGATCTAATATCATGCTGTCGTCTGATGTTAGGACCTTAATGGTCTACGCGGTAACCCCACTCCACGTGGGGTCAGGTAGGTCTGGCGGAGTGGTAGATTTGCCCGTTCAAAGGGATCCGTTCGGTTACCCAGTGGTATATGCCTCTTCTTTTAAGGGAGCACTTAAGTCCTTTTGCGGTGAGGCATACGACCTACCTCTCAAGGACGGTAGGCTAGACTGTGAAAAGGCTAAGGTCTGTTGTTGCCTCTTCGGCCCGGAAAGGGGAGACGAGACCGGTAGCGGTGTAGTTACCGTTACGGACTTAATACCGCTCTTCGTTCCGGTACCGAGCATGGACAAGGGCTACGTCTACGTCACGTCTAAGTATTTGCTCAGCAGGGCTTTGGACTTTTTGGAGCTGGGAGGCGACGCTGAGCTAAAGAATGAATTAACGGAGCTCTTGAACGGTGTGCAGAAGAACTCCAAGGGAACTGTAAAAGTAGACGTAGCTGGTGTTAATAGACCTATTTGCGAGGTAGAGGTTAAGCTTTTCAACGGGCTGGGTGTGTTGGCGGATAAGTTAAAAGAAGGGGTAGTAGTGTTAGATGACGAAGAGGGATCGGAGATACTGGAGAGGGCTTACGTCAGGGTGACTAGGAACAGTATCGACCTGACGACGAAAACAGTTAAGGAAGGGGCTTTGTGGACGGAGGAGTACCTGCCCCAAGGTACAATATTGATGGGAGCTCTAATACCTTCCGTGCCTAAGGACAACAAGTACTGTGCGGAAGGGAGTAATAATAACGTTTGCGACGGTGCGTGTTTCGAAAGGAAGCTAAGCGAGTTCTTGAGTAAGGTAAGCGAAGGTAAGGGAGACGGGGTAAAGACCTTTTTCATAAACTTAGGAGGGAAGGAGACAGTAGGGAAGGGGATAATTAAGGTAGTCGTTAATGGGGGCGTTAAGAGGTGAAGGCGTCAGAACAAGCGATAGAGTTGGGGAAGAAGTTGGTTAACCTTAAGGAGGAGTGCAAGCAGGACATCGACGGTTACGTTAGGAGGGCTGTGGATTTCCCTTCGCTAATGCTGAGTAGTGGACTGGTCTCGGCTTTGACCTTCTACCTATCTAAGAGCAATGTTAACGAAGTGAAGAAATATTATCAGTACTGGAGCAGGAGTGACGAGGTACACAGAGAGCTATGTAACGACGTAGGTAAAGGGAGTAGTAAGGGTTACTCTGCTTATACCGCGTCTCTGTTATACGTTCTAAAGAACTCTGGTGTAGAAGCCTGCGGGATGTTGGAAGATAGCAGGGAAAAGAAGGACACTAAAGAGGAGGGGAACAACACCAAAAATGCGAAGGATAGTTTGGCAAACGCCATTCTGATGTGTCTGGAGGCTGTAGAGAATGACGAGATAAAGGTGGAGAAGAGGGTGGTGGACACTCTGGTCAGGTTAAAGGAGATATCCGAGATGCTATCGTCGGAGGGGGAGAGTAGTGAGTGAAGGACAGACGGGAGGTAACTACTCGGAATTGATAAAGATAGCTAAAGGATTGGCTGATTCAGAGGTAGTCTTTAGGGGGACTTTTGTAAACTCCACTCCGTGGTGGGGCGGGAATTATGAGGGGAACGTACTGGAGTTAGAAGGGGAACAAAACCCCAGCTATGCTTATGTCACAATGCCCGAGGCAAAGTCGATCACGGGTAAGACGGTTTGGTTCATGAGGACTGTGAGGGGCGATGGCTTCTTAAAGGAGATGGGCATATCAGACGACGAAAGGAATAGGCAAAGGTCGAAAGTGAGCGTTATAGTAAGGGGGCAACCCGTAAGGGTCGACTTAGACAGCGGGAAAGCTGACGGTAAGGATGTTCTGTACCTCAAAAAGAAGGACTTAAAGACACTCGATGAAGCTGTAGAAAGTAAGGGAGGAAAAGTCTATAAGCTGTGTACGGAAAACGAGATGAAGGAGATAGAGGAGTTTCTGTCCGTATTTTGTATACCGAGGGTGTTCTTGAGGGTTGGGGACACATTATCAAAAGCCTATAAGAGTAGTGGGGGGTTTGATTCACGTTATCCCAAATTCCTCGAAGTCATGTCAAAATTACCGGTGAAACCCAACACAGTATCTTTTGAGGTTGAAGTAAGGGCGGAACGTGGTTCAGAAAGTTTGGCTATGGAATTCACTAAAGGGCTCCTATTCACCATGTATTACTTGGGCGTAGGTAACGGGGCTAACCGAGGTTTTGGTAGGTTCAAGTTGATCAAGGTTGACAAGGCGAGGGAAGGGATAACCACAGACCCTAGAAAGGTGTTAGAATCCTTCATCCCTTTTAAAAGAGACGACAGTTTCCCAAGCTATAAGGGTAAGTTAGAGTTAGTGAGGATGAAAGGAGGAGTGGAAAAAGTGTTGAAGTGTGTCGGGGAGGCTACTACAAAGGTAAAGTGGAAGACACAACCTAGGAGTTGTGGGAAGGACTTAGACACGTGGGTTTTGGGGTTACCGAGGAAAGGTAAGGACAGTATAAAGGGTTGTAATAGTGTAGACACCAAGGAAGCGAAACAGATAGCAGGAGACATGTTTAATGAGTTTGCTACCGTAAAAGGTAATCAGGTTAACGTAGAGTCGGGATACTCATTCTTCATCGGGAAGCGCGAAGTGAGCAGGAGGCAGTCTTACGTGGTGTTAAGCGTGAACGAGGAGGGAGGGGAGCACGTTGTCTACGCCTTAAAATTCATACCGGATAAACCCGACACAGAGGTAGTGACTAAAGGGTTCTTTGTAGGTCTTCACGGTCATCAGTCGGCAAATAACTGTAAGATAGAAGTGAAAGACGTACTCAGCAAGGTCAACGCCGTGGTGCTTAACAAACTGATAGACGACGCTATAGATAGGGTGAAAGACTACTTGGTAAAATGCCGTTCTCAAGGAGGGAGTAGTCAAGGGAGAGGAACCGGAAGGGGGCAAGGGTCCGGCGGGTACCATAGAGGTCCCTATCATTACCGTGAGGGGAGGCGAGGGCGTTGAACTTCATGTTGGCTTCGATTAAGAAGGCGAAGGATTCATACAAAGCTCATTCAAAGAAAGAAGACGTAAGGAAGGTAATAAGAGACGAGGTTATAGAGATGGCTCTTAAAGAAAACTTCTCCGACAGGGTAAGGTTGGCAAACGCTTACATGGACGAGGTCGTAACGGCTGTAAAGAGGCTTAATATACACGGAGTGGACGTGAGGGCTGTGGTAAGCACGAAGTTGCTTGTAGGCACTGCTTCCGGGTTCCTTAAAGTCATCACTGAGGTCGGGATGCACTGGGATCCGGTACTGGACCTTCCTTACGTCCCCGGGTCTTCCATTAAGGGGATCTTAAGGTCAAACGCTTTGGAACTTTGCAAAGAGAAAAAAAGTGAGGAGTGTGTTAAATATGTGTTGAAGCTCTTCGGCTCTGGGGAGATTTTCGCCGAGGCTGAGGAAGTGTTCGGGTTCAAAGGCTTCACTACGGAGGCTCACGTGGGAAAAGTGGTGGTGACTAATGCCTACCCGACGGAACTAAGCGAGGGTAAGTTGTTTGCAGGTGACATCGTGAACCCGCATTATTATAAAGAAAACAAGGTGGTGGAAAACGAGTACGAGGTAGAACCCGTACCGGTGAAGAGTTTGGCAATAAGGAAAGGTGTAAAGTTCAGGTTCGTGATAGGGGTGAAAGAACTGGAAGACGCGAAAAAGCTCTCTAAGTTACTCTTTAATTACGACTTAAAGAAACCTTCTGAGCTGGTCTTTTTGCTCCTGACTTATTCCTTCTCTAAGGGTATAGGGGCTAAGTCAAGTAGGGGTTACGGTTACATGGACGTGGAGGTGGTGAACCTGTGGTGAAGGACATAATCGACGTGAAGTTCTTTGCCTTATTACACGACCCGCCATGGAAGCCGTGGTTGATAACGAATAAGTCAGGTAGGGTAGTTCAGAAGCTCTTGGAGAGCATGGGCAAGTCGGACTTATATGAGGAGAGGGACAAAGCACACGAGAGTGAAGCTTTTACGATGGCTAAAGTAATTTCAGAAGTGCAAGAAGTAGATAAAGTAGTTTACGAAATTGTGCATAGAGCTGACACGTTTTCATCATCACTGGACAGGTTTTTGACGCCTTATGAAAAAGAAAAGATAGAGGTGCCCCGATATAAGCTAAACATATTCGACCCAGACCTGAAGTACGAAATTTTGGAGCCCAAAAATATAGAGGGTTTTGTAAAAGAGTCGTTTGACTTGTACCCGAGGATAAAGGACAAGAGACTGAGGTATAACGTACTGTACACCTCTCTCGAATTACTGTGGTATAAGTATAACCCCAAGAGTTTCCCGGTAGCAGATACTAGAGTCCCTACCCACTCGGTTTTCGACCACATGTACTCTACGGCGACCGTGTCGAACTGGTTCCTAGAGGGGGACACGCCTTCAGGGTATTTAGTTAAGGTCGATATGCCCGGGATACAGCAGGTGATAGGCAAGGCGAGAAAGGCTACGGACTTGTGGGCTGGTAGCTGGATAGTCTCCTACCTGATGTACAAGACTATAGAGCCGTTCATCATGGAATACGGGGCCGACGTAGTGCTAAACCCCTTTATAGGGTATAACCCGTTCTTGATTTCGTCACTGTTACACAAGGTCAGTGAAATTGATAAGGGCTTAGCAGACCGCCTTAAGAACCTTTATCCTGAGATTTTACAGACGCCCTACCAACCGGTGATGCCTGCAACGGTTTCCTTGGCTTTGCCTAAGCTCGCGGGTGACGTTAAGACAAAGGTGAAGGAGAACTATAGGGCTGCGTGGCGTGCGGTCATTGAGGCTTTAGGCAGGGGGGTGGGTGCGGTACTGGTTGAAGCGGAGGACTACCCTATTATGCCTTTGAGAGTATACGTACTCGACGTAGGAGAGAAGTACAGAGAGTTTGAGGGGAAGGTCGGAGATTTGGATAAAACGCTGAAAGGTCAACTGGAGGAACTGAGAAAGCAGTCTATCGAGACCCCCCTGAAGTTCCTAGGCTTGATGAATTTGGCGAAACCGCTCTTCTTGGAATATCTACTCAAGGAGGTCAGTGTTATAAACCCTATGAAAGTGTTTTACGGCTTAAACTTTGCACCTAAGTCTAACAGTTTTACCACAGAAAAGTACACACAAGGGAAGAACTATCGCGTCTGCACGTCTTGTGGAATCCTTCCTGCAGTGGTTGGCGGGGAAAAGAAGTCCCCGGAGGAACCGGAAGTAGAGGTAAAAGACCCGAAAAACGTAGACGAAGGTGAGGTCTTATGTCATTACTGCTATACAAAGAGGTTGATGGGCAGGTCGAACAAGAAAGAATTATTGGAAAAGCTGGGCTTTTACACTACGCAAGGGTTTGACGTAGTTCCATCAACTATAGACATAGCCAATTTAGGGCTTTGGAAGAAAGTCCTCCAAAAAGCAGAGGTTAGCCATAGCAAAAAATCTGTTACCCTTCCTTCACCGTTGAAGGATTACGAGAAAGTAGGGGAAGTGTTCTACCTCTCCGATGACGAGAGGATTTTGATGAAGTTATTGGACTCGAGAAAGGCTGAAAAAGCAATTGAAGAGCTAAAGGCTTACATAAAGGACGAGAAGTTCTTAAGGTCGTTGCGAAACGAAGTTAAGACCTATTACGCTATAGTAAAGGGCGACGCGGACTACATAGGGAGTAAGCTGTCACGCGGAGTTATAAAGACCAGTCTGCCCGAGTACGTAAGGAAGACCAGGTTGTTTTATGAGGACAAGAAGGGGGGAGAGAAGGACGAGGAACAACTCAGTAAGGTTTTAGACATACTGGTAAAGTTAATGAATTGGTTAGGTATAGGCCCTAAAGAGACCGTAAAGGAGTCTTTCAATGGTATTCCCGTTACTCCAGTTTACCTAATCGCCTTATCAAGGTCCCTCGCCGTTACGGCTATAAGGGACGCAAATGCCGTGAGTAAGGATGGAGTGCTGATTTTTGCCGGAGGTGACGACATAATGTTCTTGTCCCCGGTGGAGAGGTCGTTAGACTTAGTGAGGGAGACGAGGTCGCATTACTGGGGTAATCCAGTAGGGTTCCATGTTTTAGACGAGTTGTACTTTGCGGTGTTCGATGCACAGCCGCTCTACGGCAGGAGTTACGGGGTGTTAGTAGCCCATTACAAGGACGCGGTGTATAACTTGTGGGATATAGCTGGTCAGATGGAAGAGATGAAGGACGAAATAAAAGTGGAAGGTGAGAAGAGCGAGGGGGAGAATAAGAAGGACGTCACAATCGTCTTGAGAGGTAGGGGGATATCGGGCTTAAGAGATGCCGCGATTTTGTATAACTACCCGGTCTTAGAAGGCTCAGGGATTTATAAGTCCCTCAGACTCAGGACGTTCGAGGTGTTCGATAAACTGAGGGAATCGCTTTCAGGAAGTAAAGACAAGCTGAGTAAGAGTTTCGTTAAGGACTGGTTGAGCCTAGATGAGGACGAGTTCAGAGAGTTCACTAATAACGCTATCTCGTACTTAATAAGGAATAACTCTGTGTCGAAGTGGAGGGAGACTAAACTGAAGGAGCTGTATGACTCCCTTACGGGTCTGAACTTGAAGTTAGTATGGGAGGGAGACAATAAGGAGAGGGACGAGAGGACGGAGTTGATAAAGACTTACGACTATTTGGAGGTGTGAGAAATGGGGTTATTAATTAAGCCCGTAGAGCCTATGTTCTTCCGGTGGTCGGGGGAATACTCACCTAACTTCAGCGGGCCTATGAATAAGGGAGTGTCGGAGCCCCTACCTTTGATGAGTACCATAGCGGGGGCATTGTATAAGGCAGTGAAAGGGTTAGATCCCCTGAAACCGAGTGAAGAGGTGGAGCAATTTAAGGGGGTATTAGGGGAACTGTGGGGACCGCTGATTTACGTAAAGGGAAAGAGAAAGAAGGGAGGGAATAAGGGTGAGTACTTGTTAGTTCATCAATACCCCGGTAAGTTACTAGTGTTAAGGTTAGAGGAGAGCGGTGTCGTGTTGAACAGAATAAAAAAAGAAGAGAAGGGTGGTGACGATGAAAATGAGGCAGACGAGATCATACCGAAGCAGGTAAGCAAGATAGGTGTGGGGAGAGATTTAGCGAAGAGGTCGGCGATGGATCACTTACTTTACAGCTCCCAGTTCGTGGACTTTTACGCTACGATAAGGAGCGAGTTTGAGAATGTGGAAAAATGGGGGATATACGTCGAGACTGGGGTGAAATATGAGGGAGTGTTGGAGCTTGGTGGAGAGGGCAGACTGGCGAAAGTAGAGAAGTTCGACTTAAAGATACCAGAAAGTAGGGGAGAACTTTCGATATTACTTTCTCCCGCACTACTTTCCGTTGGTTGTGGGAAATGGGTGTTGATAGACGACATCTTAAACGAAAAAGTTGAGAACTACACACTGAAGGACATAGTGTGCGGGGCAAAAATAGGGGTAATCGGGACGGGCTTTAACACGAGTATGAGAGCGAGAAGACCATTATACCCTGCACTAATGCCAGGGTCTATCCTGAAAGTAAGGGACAGAAAGATAGGTGAGTTAAAGGAGTTGGGCTGGGGTTCCCTATTGGGGTTTAGCGACGAGAACGGTTGTGAAGGTAATAGATCTCGATAGTACGAGGCGATAGGTCAATTTCATCGTTATCAACGTGTGTACGACGTGCGAAATTAATTATTGTTTCTTTTTTCAATTCTGTTGTGGAGTAACGTCTGGGTATTCGTAAGATTTTGTGACCTGTCCTTCAGTTTTCCAATTCCATTGTGGATTAACGACTGTATGCTGACGGTGTAAAGAGGTATATAAACTTTCCTTTCAATTCCATTGTGGATTTACAAGATTTTGATGTACCGCAGATAGCAATCGCATTATTAATCGTCTTTCAATTCCATTGTGGATTAACCTGGTTTGGGCGTTCAGCCTACAACACCACAACAGATACTACACTTTCAATTCCATTGTGGATTAACCAGATATAACAAAAGCCATACTAAAAGCCTTAGATGACCTTAACTTTCAATTCCATTGTGGATTAACCTCAGAGACCTGAGTCAAGAATTGAAAGGTTAAAAGAATCTTTCAATTCCATTGTGGATTAACTTAGTTTGTTGTAAAGGACTACAGCTTTTTGGAATAATTCGGACTTTCAATTCCATTGTGGATTAACCTTCTCCTCTAGTCTGTGGTACCATTATTTTCTGGTAAATCTTTCAATTCCATTGTGGATTAACATTTTCCTGTGACAAAAAGGGAATTTCTCAGCTTATTCTGCTTTCAATTCCATTGTGGATTAACCGTTATTGGTAACGAAGATGTTAAAACAGCTGTTATAACCTTTCAATTCCATTGTGGATTAACTAAACTTAAATAGACACCTCACACACTGTATTCCTTTAGTTCTTTCAATTCCATTGTGGATTAACTTCCACTCCAGGGTAACATTATCAAATGCTATCCTTAACCTTTCAATTCCATTGTGGATTAACATATCATCACAACACCACACATCTCCTTTGTGAGATGTGCTTTCAATTCCATTGTGGATTAACTCATGGATAGGCTTAAGGCTTTGTGGTTTGCCTTTATTGTCTTTCAATTCCATTGTGGATTAACATACGATGCTGATTATTGGCGTTATCATGGGTATCGGGATCTTTCAATTCCATTGTGGATTAACGTTTCTTCTTCAGCTTTAACTATCAGCTGTTTTCTCACTCTTTCAATTCCATTGTGGATTAACGGTAGTCTTGGCGAGGGTCTGGAACCAGGTCAAGTGGAAAACTTTCAATTCCATTGTGGATTAACTATTGTAAACTGGTGAACCTAGTGTTACATTGTCTGATGGACTTTCAATTCCATTGTGGATTAACATCTTGAACGGTGTTTGGTCAAGACCTAATGTGTTTTTGACTTTCAATTCCATTGTGGATTAACAAGGTTTACGAACTGTTAAAGAAGAAAAACTTACTTTACTTTCAATTCCATTGTGGATTAACACATATATTCAACAAGCTCCGCCGCTTTAGTTCCTATAATTGACTTTCAATTCCATTGTGGATTAACTGTATGTTTTTATACTATTTCTTAACTTATTTATGTTCTTCTCATATATAAGTTTTGTTGTTATCAAGGTATTTATCATTGCTGAATTTTGTTTGTTCCCGTGTTATTTTGGGATTTTGGTTTAGAGAATTTCGTTTTACGTTACTTAGATAGAGAATTTTTCTGCTCATTGGTGAATTGAAAGTAATTCCCAACGAAAATTGGGAATAGGAAGGAGAAAATAATAGTTTCATTTAGTAATATTCAGATTTATAAACTAGAAATTTCACCATTAAAAGAGGGATAACCTGCTGAATTATACTGTTAGGTGTTGAACCTTTGTCTGTTTAAGACTAGTAGCTACAGAGGGGCTGTAACTGTCTTCAATAATAAGGGTATAATTGAAAAGGTTACCCCCTTACCAGTTAGATCTGCCGGTGAAAAAGTACAAATAGAGGATATACTCTCACAATTATACGGTAAGTTAGGATCCCAAATTAGAAAACAAAAAACTGTTGATTCTCAGGGACGATAGGGCAACGAAAGAGGAAAAAGAACAATTACCTCAAGTTTCAAAAAAAAAAAAAATACAACTTCAAATTTAGTCTTGTAAACGTCATAAAACATCATAATGCGAGGTTAGAGGATGATAAGTATAACTTCTACATAAAGAGCAGAGATAATGTATCCTATTTTGTGTTCCACAGAAGAGAAAATGCTAAACCGGTCAAACTAGGAAAAAGTAACCGATAGTAATGGCGATCACGAAATTAAAGAGGACGAAATATACGTAACCCACGCACTAACAAGGCTCGACCTAGCTAGAATATATGGGGAGGGAAATAGTTTAAGGCTACCTGCACCCATTTATTATGCTGATAGACTCGTAAAGATGCTTGATAAAGGAATATATTTCTACTCAGACGATGAAATCAATCAACACTTTTTATTTTTCATTTAGTTATTTCCTTGCGAGTAAGAGAAACAATCCTTTTCACAATTGACTATGCCTGAGAGAGTCTCTCTGTCTTATTATCTCCTAAGACTCATCTCGTATTAAAGGCGGTCTCAGATCCTTCCAGTGCCTACATAAATCCGACTCATCTTTTATGTAACGATTGTCTAAACCTAGCCTATTCCATACACTCTCTAAGGTGTCATATGGATCTAAATGATCGCCGAAGAGAATTAATTGATTCCTATAGGTGTTCCAGTACATTCTCAGAAAGTTACTTTCGTAATTACTGGGTACCGCAGGTGCGTAGCTCTTAGGCGTATCAGGCTTCATTTTGTGCCTATTCCACAAATAGTATACCAAGGTTTCTCCGGGGTTTGGGCTTCATAGGATTTCATAATATTTAATATCAATCCTCAGCCGTTGGGCTTCACCAGAGTCACGGGGCGTTGCCCCGTTCATACCCCTCCGCCCCTTTAGCGGGATAACCCCGACCCACCTACTCCCAGTGGGAGTAAAAAAGAGGTGGGGAAACCCGCACATCCTGAGGTATATGTTTAGAGATGCGTTCAGTTGCCTATCTAGAGTGAACCCGCACCTCTCGCAGTGAAAAGTCCTGCCGACCTTTCGGGAAACCCATCCACATCTGGGGCAGGACTTAGAAGTGAGATGTGGGTTAACCTCCTTCAAGAAGGAACCGTAAAGGGGAGCCTTGTACTTTAGCACTCGGTGAATACTCCTCCACACAGTCCTCGAAATCTTCTTAGACAGCTTGTCATCAGCGTCTTGGAACATTGACTGCTTATTTAACTTTTCAACGGCAAACACAGTTAGAGGATACATTTCCAGCAACTTGTTCACGAACTTGTGAACGTAATCAAGCACGCGGTTCCTTTCACGGTGGGAATACTTCTCCATCAACTCCTTCCCCTTCCTACCGTGCTTTGAAGCAAAAGACTGTATTTTACTTCTCTTCAACTCCATACCGAATTTTAGACTGTACAACTCCTTTATTGAAAATGTAACAAACTTCCCCCCATCGTAAGCGTCTAATGTGTAAAGGTTGCTATCAATAGATAGAAAGTCAAGGGGAGTAAACCAGGGTAATTTATAACGGAATGGTAGGTGAACTTTATCCTCCTTAATTATGGGCTCACCCAACTCAAGTTCTTCAACCCTCCTAGAGAACCAAGTGTGAGACCAAGAGAAGGTGACGTATTCGAAAGGTCTTACTGTAATCCTTACACTCTCACCCTCAACCTTCCTCAGAGTTGACTTAATCCTAACGTAAACCTTCCTCAGAGTTGGTTTCCTCAGTGACGCTTGTCCTTTTTCAGCCCTCCTCTTCCACCCCTTTAATATTGAGTAAGCGTCATTTATTGCTTTGTCAACGTAGTGGGAGGCTAGATTGTTAATCTTTTCAAGCTCATCCCTTAACGTCTTGTAAACTTCCTTTTTCTTAGGCAGGGTTATTTTGATCTTAGTGACTTTCTTACCTTTTACTTCTTTTCTCTCTATCTTAGTTCTCTCCCATAACCAGTCTAAAGCCTTCTGTAGTAGGTGTTTATAGTTCTCCAGTAATATCTTGCTCTCCTCCTTCTTATCGTTCTTCAGAGAGTACGTTAGGTAGACGTATTCCTCCTCCGGTTGGAATGATTTAAGCCTTAAGCTCTTCGACACATTTCTTCACCTTTTCGTATTTATGGCTCCTCATTTCATACAACTTTCCGCTGAATGATACCAGTATAGAGATTAAGTCTTCTATTAGTTCTTGTTCTGGTGTTTTGTCCTCCTTGTTTAGCACTACGAGCTCGCAGTTGTGTGCTTTGCATACTTCTTCAATTATTTCAAAGCCGAACCTAACTAGTCTGTCCGGGTAGGCTATGACAACTTTTGACACTTCGTTATTCAGAATCATTCTTAACAACTTGAGGAATCCTTTTCTCTTCATGTTTAATGAAGATCCGACGTCAGTTATTACTTGGTCGTAGTCCTTAACGTTCTCCTCCAAGTATTTTACTTGGTTTATTAAGTCGTCTTTCTGTGTGTTTGATGATACTCTTGCGTAAAGGATCACTTTCCTCTTTCTAACAATCCCCACGAGCCTTTCGACGTCCTCTTCCTTGAACCTCCACTTCCCAGTTTCTAGTATCACGGGTTTTATGTACCCTTTCTTAACATATTCTCTGAGTGTTGCGTATGAAATTCCTAGGCGTTGGCACACTTCTTTAGGTCTTAGCATTGTATAAAATTTTATGATGAAATAATATAAACTTTACGGTTTATCGGAAACTGTTAACAACGGCATAGTTCATGGAACGTTATTAAAGCTGGATAAGCTAAGAAAGCTGCTATTACGGCAGATGTCTCTTCGCTACTTTTAACGTACTTATTAAATACATACGAAAAGTAGGAAAGATCGTCTTCGATGTTCCTCAGCACATAATATATACCCCAGTTTTTATTCCTCATTTGCCTATAATAAGCTAAGACGTCGTATATCACTCCCTCTCATTTTTGCTCAGTATCAACGGGCTGATTTCCACTAACCGGAAAAGGCCTATACGGAACCCTCCCCTTGAGGACGTATTCCGACGAAGGTCCTAACTGATAGATTATTTCTCTACGATCATAAGAGGTTTCAAAGTGAGGATTATTAATGATGTCTTTTAGTTCTTTTAAAAAGTCTATCATAAAATAAAACTTGTCTTCCTTTCTCTCGTCTATTGGTTTCCAATTGTTACCCGGCTCTGGGATTAACCCTATCCAGTTCCTCTTGGGCATCTGTTTATACATAATAACTCACATTATAAGAAACTGCTAAATTTTAACTTATAAAAAATGCACGACGAAAGTAGTATAAATTCTAGTTGTAAAGGAAAAGAAGTCTATTCGTCATACATCCTTCCTCTTTTTAGGGGAAGCATTTTTGGTTTGGCGTCGTTTGAAAAATCCTTAATGTCTCCTATTGTATACCACTTAAAGTTGTGGTCGTGAGAATGATATGACATATATGAAGCGGAAGTAGGCACTGTTTCTGTTAGACGAAGTACAGTTTGTTGTCCCTAGCATAAGAAAGAGTAGAAAGGGGGTCAAGGACTTCCACACGGCACTAACAAACGCTTTTATGAGGGTCGGGGTTGATAAATAATGAAGAAACAAGTTCTTGAAGTCTAGTAATGAATGCTTTTATGAGGGTAGAGAGTATTATTATGTGACAATTTAGATGTAGGAATAAGGAGAAAACTCCTCACCAAAGTTAAGGTCTTAAAAGGGTCAAAATACCAAGGATTAAGAAATAAAAATGAGATCATTCCGGTGTGTTTTATAGGACGATGAGAACGCACTAACGAGGAATGATAATTTGAAGAAGAGCTAAAACACTTCACCGCTTTTCAGCTTTAAACCTTTCCCCCACACTATATCGAGTGTATTGCCGATCGCAAAAGGTATTACCTCAAGAATATTTTATATACTTGATACGGTTGTAAGATGTATCATAGAAATAAAATCCATAAGGAGAGAATAGTTGCCACTAGAACTATAGGCGTAGTTATCAGTCCTAAGTAAACATAAATCCTTAGAGGTATCTTTACGCCGTGTTTTCTTTCTAAGGAATATATCCAGAGTAGAGTAGCCAAAGACCCTATAGGAGTGAACTTAGGTCCTATGTCATTGCTTATTACGTTTACTAAAGCTAAAAGGAATTGGTTAGTAGAATGGGTAGAGTTTATAGCTAGAGAATTTATCATAACTGAAGGAAGATTATTCATTATGGCTGCGGTAAAGGCAAAAAGTAATCCTTCCATTATCACGTTAAATGGGGACGGAAGGCTATACAAGGTAGAGACAGTACTAGCTAAGAAATTAGTAACGCCTTGCTTCCCCATGCCGAAAACTACTATGTACATGCCCAAAGAGAAAAGCACGATCTGCCAAGGTGCCTCTCTTACAACCTTATATACATCTATTTTTTTCCTACGCTTTGCTATAATACCTAACAGAGTAGCCGCAGGAATGGCAACCATTGCAACCGGGATCTCGACAAATGAAGTAAGAAAGTAAGCTAGAACTAATATTGCTATGAAAGGAAAGCCTAGCTTAACCAAAAGTTGATCATTGATTGTAGGTTGAAAACTAGGCAATTCTAGATTCGTATCTGTCGCTCTAACTAGAAGAAAATAATAAAGTACTACTGAGACTATTACAGATATTATAAAAGGAAATATCATATATTCTGCATAAAGGAGAAATGAAATGTTAAAATATGTAGCGTCTATTATATTTACTAAGTTACTTATTATGAACGGGAGGCTTGCAGTATCTGCGACGAAACCTATTCCCAACATAAACACAATCTTAGAACGCTCATCAATGCTGCTCCTAGATATTATTGAAGTGGCTATTGGAGTCATGACTAACGCTGCTCCATCGTTTGCAAAGAGCGCGGAAACTACAGCGTCAAGCAAAAGCAAAAGAACGAAGGCTTTACCTAACCTATTTCCTAATCTCAATATTTTGGACGCTATATAGTCGAAGAAACCTGCTTCATCCAATATTAAAGTCATAATTATTATAGCAACGAAAGTAAACGTAGCGTCCCACACTATATCGAAAACTAACACAACGTCGTGAATATTAGAAATACCCAGAATTAGAGTAAGGGCTCCACCAATTAGTGCTGAATACCCTATTGGAATTCCCCTGGGTTTAAAATTAACCAACAAAAGCGTGATTACGAATATTAGAATTGCAATCAGTAACTTCAGCATCCATTTTCAGCCTCCTGATATAAACTTTTTAACAAATTTTAAGCTCTTCCTTAAGGATCTCGATATAAAGATATATTTACACCTAAGATTGAAATTTCACTAAAGTGTTGTAAGATGGATTTTATTGATTTTTTCTATTTATCTTAGAAAATACATCAGAAAATATTGTATAAAGAGCTCTACAAGAAGAAAGTGAAATTCTTACGTCAATTAGAGCATAAGGTAAATTTATGATATTTAAGAAAACTTTCAGAATGGAGGTTTTACCTATTCTTCTTATTCCAGCAAGGAGAACTATTGGCTCAGAAATTGCATATTGTAATAAACTTAGCTCCTCTTCTCTATCGTATATATTTTCCCAGTTTCCTTAGTCCTTTCATTGAAGAAAATTAATAACACCCTATTAGATTTAAGCTTTTTTATACATTATACGTTGTGGATCTCTTCAGAATTATACAAAGATTTTTAAGTAATTATGCTGAGTATTACCCAGGGAAAAGAAGAACACTAGGGATTGAAGTACGACGAGAACGTGGTAACTAGATATAAGCTAATGTTCCCCTTCTACATCTTCGAGTACTGGTGAGAATTATCTAGGAAGAGAACAGGTGTGCTAAGACGGACCACATCATCATGGACATCATGAAAACTGGTGGTAAAAAGTTAATTCCTTAGTTTTTTTTTTAAGTTTTAAGTATAGTGAATAGTTATGAAATCTGATAAGGAATTTAAGTATTTAGTCTTTAGTGAATTTTTAGAAGCATGTGACAAATTACACTATGAATAGCCGTTAGATTTTCAATGTTCGTGTTGAGCTACTAGTAAGGGTAAAAATCCAACTAATACGTAGGCTTGATAAACTACTTGCACTAAGAGTTAGTGTATAGATTGAGTCAGGGTTAGCTATATCAACTCAACCAGTTTCTCTACATCACTTTTTAGATGTTGGATATTTTCTTTACTCAGCCTGGCCTCATGAAAACCCTCTATGTGCAACAACCATGCTGAGATCCATAACGATCTTATACCGTGGTACAAATTCTCAAGTTCTTCTACAGCATCGAAATAAAGTTTCAAATTCCAATGTCCTATCCTACTAACTTTAGAAACGACATTCACAGAATTTTTGTAGGACAAGATCTTTATTGCTTCTTCAGCAGCCTTATAGTACTTCTCACTAGCCTGAACAACATCTCCCTTAGAAAGCAACTCATCAGCTTCTTTCAATAATCTTTTTATTGAGTCTTTCGTCAGCAAGTTGAACTAGTTTAACTATTTTCTCCCTATATTTTTTTACTTGATTAAGATCGAGGTTAACGGTTATTAGAGATACCGCTGAACCCCAACTCTCAATTACCCATTTCCCGAAGATCGAAGATAATTCAAACACGGCTCTATTAACCGTTTCCGCGTCCCATTTATCAGGTAAAAAGTCCCCTTCAAGACTGGCTAAGATCTTTATTGCTTCTTCAGCAGCCTTATAGTACTTCTCACTAGCCTGAACAACATCTCCCTTAGAAAGCAACTCATCAGCTTCCTCTAGATATACATCAGCTGAGGACTTTATGAATTGCATTATCAATTAATTATTTCTCACACGTGCTAATAAACACAGATACAGTAAAAGCACTTCGTTTCTTCATATTTCTGGTTGAAAGGAATGTCCCAAACCAAGGAGGTAAGGGAGTAGTTTCAAATGTTTACGAGGAGTTGTATGAGAAGTTAATGGAGGAGTACAATCTATCATCAAAGATCGCTGAGGACCGTTATTGGATGCCCTCTTAGTATACAAGAGTTTGGTATAATAACCTGAGACGGGGTTTAGGTTTCCTAGAGTTTATGAGCCAACTGTATGGTTAATCCCTAATCTGGCTCCTCCTCACCTTGGAAGGGTGAGGGTTCCCATCTCATCGTTCCACCCATTGATTAGGGATTACATATGGTGAGCAGTCGAGTGGCTCAGAGAACCGCTCCCATCTGAAGATGGGACTTTCATTGCCGAGCTCTAGTCCCTTGAAGGAGGGAGATAACGGTTGCTCCTTCCAAAGTCCCATTAAGCTGGGGAGCTTCATTAGCATTACTAAGAGATATCTCAACAAAGAACACGGGCTACCCTTGGCTAGGCTTTCCTCCCCCTTAACCCCCCATTTTTTGTAAGTTATAGTGTGAACTTCGAGCGAATGACCGTTAGGATCGTTGATGCTGATGAGCTTTGAATCCCATGATTAAATGAGTACTTGATTATTTCCAAGCTTCTATTCAAAGCCTTTGGCTCTTGAACTTAAAGTGAGAAGCGAAGACACTCGTTTGGGTTTACCGGAGAATCTCTATGTGAGATCCTCTAAACCAGTAGTATAGGTTGTAATCGCCACTAATCCACCTTCTTCAGGAACATATCTTTTAACCTCGTTAAAAGCCCTCCCATGCCCTACCTAAAAGCTTACTCGCTTAGCGAGATTATGAGACCCAAATGAAGGACTAGAGATACCCTCTCTAATTATCATGTATCTACCTTTAAGTAATACTTATAGCTAAGCGACGGCAAGGCATGTCCATGATGTTATCCTTAATCTACATATTTATCAAATGTTGACTCCTTATAAAGTGGTAACTTTCGAGACGCCTTCCCCGATGCCTACTATCAAATGTTGACTTTTTACAAAGAGAATATGTAATAAATAAGATATTTCAAAATGTGAATAAATTATGGAAATGTAGATAACATAGTAATAAACACTGAAGACACGCTCGTTTATGCTCGGCATAAAAGGAGATTACTTCAATAAAAACTTCCACAATGGTTCCATCATGATTTTCTTACCACTATAATCCATTACTTCCTCCCTATCCCATGTTATGATTTTGGGTTTAAAACCTAATAATGAGGAGGCTTTAACCAAAGAGCTTAACTCCCTTTCCTTTATTCCATCTTCATCGTAAGTTACTTGAATTAACTCCCCGCTTTTCTCGTCTAAAAAGTCCACCTCATAATCCTCTCCTTTAACAAAGTAAACACCCCTATTTTGATTTTTCCTAAGTAAATATACTGCAACTAAATTTTCCATTAGTCTCCCAAAATCTTTTTTAACGGACACTTCTTGAATTATGCCCGTATCAACCACATAAACCTTCTTATTCTCAGCGATCCTGCTTAACTTCCCAGTATACCTTTCCACGGGATAAATTAAGTAACTTGAAGACAAGCCGTAAAACCACTCATCTATAGTTTTATAATCAACTTTGAGCATCTTGGCAATTCTATTTAGAGAAACTTCAGAAGAGTAAAGGGAGATTATAGCTGATGAGAAGTCTTTAAACTTAGATATCCTCCTTATTTTCAACCTTTGAACTACATCCCTCAAGAGAATGTCGTTGTAAATACTGTTTATTATTTGCTTACTGTTAAGTAGCAATGCTTCGGGAAAACCTCCAATGCTCATATACTCCCTTAAATAATTTTTAATCTCAGCCCGCTCCCTTGTAGTAAAAGGTTCTGTGTAATTAGCTCCTTTAAACCTCAGGAACTCCTTAAATGAAAAGGGAAAAAGGATGAAATCCACATGTCTACCAGTTAAGCTAGTGGCTAGTTCGCCGGAAAGCAATTTTGAATTACTCCCGGTCAAGACTATTCTTTTAGTTTTCCTTAACCTGCTCACAAAAGGTTCCCAACCCGGTATATTCTGTATTTCGTCAAAGAGAATGTAATTCGTATTGCCGTAAAGTTCATAAATGGCTTGTTCCACCATATGTAGTTCCTCGGCTTTTAAATTTCTCAACCTTTCATCATCAAAGTCAACGTAGGCAAATTTCTTGTCCTTTAATAATAAGAGTGATAATGTAGACTTACCACTTCTTCTTACCCCTAATATAGCCAAAACGTTAGGGATTGACAGATTTACTAATAATTCTTCTTTAGGCACATCTCTGGATATTGCTTTACTCATTAAGTTATCAGCGTCTTCCCTTTGCTCTTTTAAGACACTTTTTATTTCCTCAACATTCACGAATAATAAAAGTCTTTTGCGTTTTTAAACTTTTGGAGTATATTCCAAAAACTCATCGGAGGAGAATTGGAGTATATTCCATAACTAATCTACGTAAATTATTCTATGTAATTTGAAGCTTTTACAATAACTATGAATTACCTAGTAATGTCTTTTCGAATTGAAATCCGAATCTGAAGAAGTGATAAAGCATGAAGTGTGTAGTATGTTAACTACCTTAACAGATATCTTATGAAGCTTAGTATAAGATCGTCGTGAGTATAAGGAAAGCCGGTATTGAGTTCCGCTCCAGAGAGCGGAAAGACTGTCAACGGGAAGGTAATTAAGAGGTATGAAAAGACGTTAGTGTTTTCGGATAAGGAATCGGAAAGTTACGTTGCAGGACTAGCTATACTTGGCGTGATGTATGTGCAGATCGTTGTAGCTTATTACAACGAAGCCCTCTACTTGAGAGCTAAGAAGTATTGAGCAAAGGCTGAGGAGTCTATGAAGGAAAAGAATGTGAGCTTTGAGGTTAGATGTTGATTGATAACTTAAGGGGTAAGATTGAGACTTATAAGTACCGTTTTGAAGAAAGATAAGCAATATCTGGCTAAACAGAGGAGTCATCTGAATAAAAAGAGTTAGGCACAAAAATGCCGCCCAATACGCCTAAAAGTTATGCGCCCGTGGTCCCTAATATTTATGAGGGTGACTTCCTAGAGGATTACTGGAACACTTATAGGAATCAATTAGTTCTTTTCGGAGACTATTTAGACTTAGAATATATCCCAGAAAGCGTATGGGGTACGCTGAGCTTGGATAGTCGTTGCATAGAATCGAATTTGTGTTAGCGTTTTAAAGTCTTTAGGATTTTTTAAATGTAAATCGGTCTGTACCTATAGGAGTTAATGAAATAGATTAGCCCAACAAGGTAACAGTTGTAATAGAAAATGGAGGCAAAGACTTTCCACCTTAAGTCTCTTTAGTTTTTACAGGTAGAAGCTGAATAAACCCAGATTCACACTATTTAAAAAAGTTTATATGAAATCTGGTAACGGTAGATAGACAACTTCCCCTTGCTCCTCAAAGGACAACCCCCTCTTTACGTCACCGCTGAACCCCACATCTCCCGCTCTATGCTTCAGCAGGACAAAATAGTTTGAAGCTGTAACGTCTTTGACGTTATAAGCCACGTTGGGGTGTATGTCCTTTACTTCCACATATTTTTTAACTTCCTGAAGCGAAACTCTCACTATCCCCCTCTTTACCCCCACTCTTATGTAGTTCACGTTTAACGGTTTGTCAGATATTACATAACCCACAGCCTTTGAACCCGGTGCTAAAACATTATTAGTAGTTATCAACGGGACAGCCCACCTCGTCTGGGGTTTATACAATATATAATCACTCTCCCCCATAGACATAGTCAGCCTCATGTGGAAAGTCCTCTCGAATACTGCCGGGTAAACGTATAAACCGGTCTCATTGTACACTTCTTGCAAGTCCCTATAATGCGGTGCGTTATAAGCACCTACATAGCTACCGTCTACAATATGTCCTAAAAAAGCCAGTGCCAACGGGTAGTTATGGATTACTGGTAATATTTTTTGGACATACCCCTTGGAATGGGGATAGGACGAAGTGTTGAACCACATTATACTGTGGGTTACTAGTTCAGCTTTATAAACGTACATAGTTACCTTTACTCCGCTTCGCTACTTTGGTCCTCCCCTTCTTTCTTCTTGCCACCTCTCCCCTTGCCTTTACCGCTTTGACCAGACTCTTCCGTACTCTTCTTCTTGTTCTCAGCCCTCTCAATAAACTCCCTGATTTTACCGGCGTAGTCTAACGAGTCTAACCAAGCCTCCTTATAGTTCACCTTGATTTCATTCCCTCCTATCTTAATCACCCCACCGTTAATAGCTACCTCTTGGAAGCCTTTATTCTTTAGGTACTCCCTAACTTTACTTATTACCTCTTCTGGGTCAGTCATTTTACCGTGGCTTGCCTTTAACACCTCCCTCGCTAAGTCGTAACTGCTGACAGTCTCTCTATCACTAAACTTCACCCCTAGGATTTTGACTTCAACAGACCCGTCCTTAGTCTCCCTACCTCCCATCCTTGTGATCCGGGACAATGAGTCCACTATTATTGCGAACTCGTTCTGAGTGACGTCATAGAGTGTCGACTTGCCTATAAACACAACCCCGGGTGCTACGTGGATCTCTGAGTATAAGCTCTGTCCCGTGTAGCTCACGCCCTCTGCGACTTTATTGTGGGTCATTTCCATTACTGCTTGTCTATACTCTATACAAGAGAAGGCTATATCGTGGGCTACCCTGCTCTTAATACCGTAAGCCGTGTTGATGTCATCCATCACGGTATCGTCCGTAATGTTCCCCATGGTCGTGCATGAAGGACAGTATCCGCACATGCCTATGTCAGTAGCCTGAGTCCTCTGCATCGGGGGAGCTATGAAACAGTTCCATTCAAGCTTGTCCTTACTTACCTTCTTATATTTTGCCTTACTTGCAGACTCCATGATATGCTTCTTGGTGTCTGTGTCGAACGAGGAGTACTCTCTCCTCAATACTTCCAACATAGTCCTTCTCAGCTTAGCCTGTATCTTCTCGGGTAGTATCACCGGTAGCTCATAGTTCTCTTTGTCTACTACCATGTTCACCGTGCTTATGTCTCCCACGCCTTCAGTCCTGAACAGCGGTACCCCTTTAGATATTATGGCGTACACTACCTCTACCTTATACCCTTTAGAAAAAATCCTATCACTTTCTCCCCTTACCCTGAAATACGTATTACTCATCTTTCTTACCACCTCCTTTCATAATATCAATTATCTTAGCCCCTAAAGTGGGGCTGTAAAAAACTGCATTGTTGTATATTCCTTCTAACACGAGGTTCATCAGTTTCCTCGACTCCCTAGGGCTCATGTTCCTCATCTTTTCTGCAAATGTCCTGAGCAACCCCTCCAGAGCCTCCCTATAGAGCTTTGACAAGTCCGCCCTATAGAACGGTGTGTCCTGAGATACCATAACTTTTATTATCTCTTCAACGTCACCGGTGGGGTTCTTCCTCACTTCCTCTAACGCCTCCCTGACTTCCTTCGTAACGGAGTGAGCGGAGGGGTTGCCCCATGCCTTGAACGACAATATCTTACCCATTGCTACCATGTAGTCCCCTAGGTCTAGGTCTTTTCTTTCCAGACCTAACTCCCTTCTTAAATCCTCTACTTCGTTTACTTTCTCACCTTTTTCACTCATCTTCTCACCCCGTAAAACCTTTTCATATCGGATTTAAAAAACGTGAGGGACTCCCCGAGTTTGGGGCAAATTGAGTGCAAGGCTACCTTAGTGAATTCAGGGCTCATGTCCAAGACCTCCATCCTCTCCCTCTCCTCCGAGTATACTTTCAGGCAGTGGAGCAGAGCTAACGTTACGGGTGGTAGGGACGTGTTCTCCTTCGGGTAGTAGGGGTTGTACTCGAGCATAGCGAAGGACTTACCGTAAGAGATTACCCTGTCAGGGATTACTTGGTCGGGTAACAATGTAACCTTCAGGGGATAGAACATGGAAACCATGGCTAGTGTAGCCAAGGAAGGGAGCAGCTCAACAAACCCTAAGATGTGTTCATCGCCTAATAAATATGACCCTTTCCCTTTTTTCTCAACGGAACTGAAGTCCCTAACTACTAAAGCCGAGCTGTAATCAACTATTACGCTCATAGTTTTTCCTTGGAATGTTTCCTTCCCGGTTAACGAATCTACAAAGGACACCCAGTCCTCAAACCCTTGTTCGAAGTCGTCTAAGTCAATACCTCCCACCTCACGAAAGTCCACGTTAGCTCCCAACAACATCGCCAACTCATCAACGAGATTTTTAGGAACTACTCTGGTGAAGTACCCTACTAAGAAGTGCTTTTCCTTGTTACGTGCAGACGCAAATGAGTTATTAGCTAAATAAGCCGAGTCATACGCACACCAGAAACACATACCGTACTTCCTGTTCCTCTTGCTGAAGTCGGCGTTCAGGTTCGTGAGGGGCTTTACCTTAGGGCTCCACTTCTCGTTATTGCCCCTAGAATAAAGGGCGTAACCGTAAGCCTGAGGGGCATACAGCTTAGGTGCCGGTAACCCGCAGGTTAGGCAAACCTTTTCAGGTTTACTTCCTACGTCGAACCCCCGAATCGCTAAGTTATATAACATACCTTCTGTGTAGACCTTGGGTTTACCTTTTTCAAAGTCCTCTAATAGAGCCTGGTCTTTCTCAGCCCAACTACTCTTTATCGATTTAGGTAAGGCAAAGCGTATATCATTTATGTCAACAGTTAAAGGCATCTGTAACTGTTTGTCGGTGATCACATACGCCCCATCCTTACTCAACAGCACTAAGGAGTCATCAGGTATCTTCGACAAAGCGGCGTTCATTAAGGCACTCCTAGTCCCGATCTGCGGTAAAGTCACGGTGATGAAGTAAGTGTAAAGTTTCTTTTTGTACTTCTCCGAGACCTTTTGTACCAGCCTCTCCATCTCCACGACGTTCATATCCTTCGCTTGGACCATGTCCCCAAACCAGACCAACCAACCCAGATCAGGCATAACATCGGGGTTCTCTGCTAAGTTGTAATTTATGGCGTCAAGGGCTTCCTTGTCGTCCACAAACCCTTTTACGAACTCCCTTAATCCCGTCACTTCCTTATGTACTTTTTGGTAAAAGTCGTGGAGTAGGGCAGCGTAGAAGGCTGTCGTACTGAGATCAGGGTTTACGATATTCGCCAAGGAGTACGCCGTGTATGCGGCTGACGCCGAGTGGAGGAAAGCCGGGAGGGTAGCACTGTACTTCCAGTTCTCCGCCCCCAAGAACGGGTGGAAAAGCTTCAGGGCTTCAATGAAAGTGTCTGAAAATCCAGTCATCAGTTTTACTTAATGAGTTCACATTTATATTTATTTCGAAAAAGGGCAGGTCCTCTGGAATTACCGAATTTGATTGTAAAAACGGTATTACCCTCTGAACACCCGGTACGTCTTGGGGTGTATAATTTCTAGACAGTTAGGGATGACGAACAGAACTTCAGAGGAATACACATTAACTCCTACGGTGCTCGGTCTCTTCTCTATCACACTCGTAATTATCTTCTTCTTCAACTCCCACGGCACTCGGTCTGTACAAAGGTATCGTCATGATATAATAACTTTCTCCACTTTTCAGGATGGATAACCCCATCAAACACAACAGTCACGATCCTCCTTTTTATCAAGGTATCGATAATAGAACAATAACCTCTCTACACGTCCTGTCGAGGATACCAATTCAATTTATGTCGGTTCCGCTATCTCGCCCCACAAACCAGCCTACCTAGTCACCCTCCGTCTCATCAATAAAACACTAGACAGTACTCATCGTCGTTCTTAACACCTATCGCCCTCGCCATACTCACTAGTCTGTCACAATAGTCAACGTCTTTTAACACTAAAAACAGTTGGTCACCTAACCTCAACTGGTTACCGTCCTCGTCCTCAAAACTACAACCTAACATTTCCTCCAAGAACCTCTTAGACACGACCATCCCCACGAGGTTCTTTAACGCGTCTTGACCGCACTTCGCTACGACCCCTTTCCTACCTCCTAACGACAGATAGAACACGTCTCCTTTCACCTCAAACGAGAAGTTCCTCATCACCGTGGACAGATCAGCCTCCCCCTCATGTCCCCCGAATTTGTATCTCACAGACGGGCCAGTGTACCTGAAGTAATATAACAGCTTTAACGAGTCCACATCCCCTAAATAGTACCTCTTATCTGGTAACTTCTCTAAGCCCAACTGGTGCCCGGTCAACCTCTTATAAACCAGCACCGCTGAATTCACCAACAACTTCTCCCTAAAGGAGTCCACCTCTTCTCCTACCTTCACCTCACTTATTTTCGGATAGTTCTCCCTCACCCACTCAACTAACTCATCGTAACTTATCTCTCCCGAAGGCACCTCCTTAACACCACCCTTAGGCACTACCAGATGTACTTCACACTCCTTCATCTTCCTCCCGACCCTACCGAAGGCTTGAATTGCCGCCTCTCCGAAAAACCTGGCTATTAGCCCGTAATACACGTTTGGGTAGTCCACCCCCTGAGTTATCGCAGAGCTACCGACTACGAAGGTATCGTCATCACCGCAGAAGTCCCCCACAATCGAGGTCTTACACACGGGTCTTATACCGAACCTCTCATAAATCGCCTTCGCCACTTCCAACGCTTGTCCCACTTTGTCCACCACTATTATCCCCTTCAGTTTCTCAGCCTTCAACTTTTCGTACACGCGGTCCAGTAACCCCTTCCTGATCAACCCCGGCACTGCGTCGCCTGCACTTACGAACCTCGACAACTTAGTCTTACCCTTCGCCTCTACTTCTATGACTTCGACTTTAGTGTCACCCCTAATTACGTCACCTCCTTTCCCCTCAGCCCTGATTTCCTTGAACTTATAGCCTAGTTCTCTCTTTACCACCTCCACGTTTTCCTTGGATGGGGTAGCTGAAGACAGCACTAAGGAGAACTCGTGGTCGTGGATCTTCTTCAGGATCTTCAGGGTGATGACCAGAGACCTCAACTGGTAAGGGTCGTATAGGTGGAACTCGTCCACGAATACCAAGTCCCCTTTGAAAAGCCCTACGAAGTGCTTCAACTTGTTGACAATCTCTCTCCTAGTCACACTCCCCACCGGGAGTTCACTCGTACCGGACATGAGAGAGAGGGCTACATAGCCGGGCTTCGCCAACAACTCGTTATATAAGTGGAAAGTGTCGGGGGTCGTCAACACTACCTTACGGTCCACCTTTATGTCCAGTATACACTCGTCCAACTTGCCCTTGCATAGAGTCTGGCTCACCTTGAATATCCCAACCACCTCGTTGTTGACCTCGTAAATTGTGTAATTGTCTCCCTTGTTCGCGGGTATGAGACCCTGATTTTCAAAAAGCGAGGTCAGACTTCTATACTGGTCGTTAAGCAGCTCCAATACAGGGTAAAGGCCTACTGAATGCTTTGAGAGGAGGAGGGAGAAGGTCTTCCCAGACCCGGTAGGGGTGCTAAGCACGACCTTCTCGTTCTTTTCTACAGCCTCCTTCAGCTCGTACTGGAACTGCCTCAGCCTCAAACCCAAATGGTACTTGTCGGATACAGGCACCGTGACCCTTCGAACTACAAAAGTTGACATAATACCTAATATGTGTAGTGAGGATTAAAATAAAGTGTGTGACCCCGGCTCTAGTCGAAATAAGACGTTAAGCCGTTAGACTCCCAATAAATCGTGTGTACGTCCCCGACCAGCTCGTGCAGGCTAAGCCACACATGGAAAGACGCGTGATGGAATCTGGTCATACGTCGGCATTAGTAAAGAGGAACTACTTAGTGTGTCTTAAATGCGGAAAAAGCTGATGGAAGTAGAGTAGTAAAGAGGAACTACTTAGTGTCGATAATGATGTCTCTTTCTTGCTCGCCATGAATAGTCAATTTGAACTATCAGTGGAACTAGGTGAACTCTCACACTACGTTGACGATAGTGAATAGTATACTTAAGGGCTACGAATCAGTCGTTTTTTTGAGTGTAAATAAAATGGGTTCCAGAGTTCCACCAGCTCTACAATATCCCGTCGTTTTTTGAGTGTAAATAAAATCCTTTTCGGCAATACTGTCATCGGAAGTGATATGGTCGTTTTTGAGTTTTGAAGAGAACGAGAATTTGGAGAGTCGACTAGAAGTGATATGGTCGTTTTTTGAGTGTAAATGAAATGCTGTTAAACCTTTCTACCTCACCGTCAACATAAGGGCCATAGTATAAATAAAATGCTGTCTGGGCGAAACTTGTAAGAACGCCCTGCCTATACATTACAAGGGCACTAGGCTAACCACTAGACATAACTTGTAAGAACTCCTCGTAACTACACTCTCTTATCAGACCTATATCCGTGCGAAATCTCGTGGTACACTTCCGCATGTAGGCTCCGGTAAAAGAAAAGGGGAGAGACTGAGAGGACTTTTTACACAACTATAACACGTGGTAGGACAGTAACACCTTCACCACGCTGATCACGACGTTCTATTTGACAACCGTTTACCCCATCCGCCTCGCGTCATCAATTTTCTCGTTTTGGTATTACGCGTTCAAATAAAAGTCTAGTTTTTTGTGTGATGTAACTTAGTCTTTTCCCCCATATTTCTACTAATTTAAACTGAACTCAGTCTAGTTTATCACAGGTTTTTCCCCCTTAACAGTTAAGTTTATAAAATGATATCATTAACATTACAATAAATGCTATAAATCATAAAGTAAGTTAAAGTCTAGGTTTTCTATCAGTTTTTTCTTTTTAATTAAACTGTATTTCTCCCTTAATCCACCGCTGATAAAAATCTTCTATTTTTACCACCGTCGTTTATTCAGTTGAAATTAAGGCTCAGAACCCAACGCTTTCTATCACCTTTAAATAGGGGTTATTAACTTTACTGTAGAAACGAAGACGAAAAAGAAAGGAGATATACATAATTTCTACACCCCAACCCGTCAATCAAAGTTGAAAAACAACATTTTTTAGTAACAGTTTCTACACTATAACTAGAGAATAGTGTAAAACACACAAAAAGCGACGTCGGGGAAACGCACGGTCGAAATAAGGAAGAACTGAAAGATGTTGTGATGAACATCTCTCCTTTCTGCTTTACTGTCGAAATAAGGAAGAACTGAAAGTGATGTACAAAATCGAAAAAATTGAGATAGTTGGGTCGAAATAAGGAAGAACTGAAAGTTATTTTACACAAAATTCAGAAGTTTAAACCTCAAGTCGAAATAAGGAAGAACTGAAAGACGTCTTTCAATCACCGCACAACAACGCATATATGGTCGAAATAAGGAAGAACTGAAAGATATTTTGCGTAAGCTTTCTTCCTAGCTATCTTGAGTCGAAATAAGGAAGAACTGAAAGTCTAGAGAAACGAATGATTGAGAAATTAAAGAAAAGTCGAAATAAGGAAGAACTGAAAGCTACTTCACCATAAAGAACCGTAATAGTTGCCCATGTCGAAATAAGGAAGAACTGAAAGGCCGTTGACTTCTACAATATCATAATATTTTCTGTGTCGAAATAAGGAAGAACTGAAAGCTTTCGGCTCAAAGCGAAAGTCAGAGGGGTTTTAAGTCGAAATAAGGAAGAACTGAAAGTATTTCAATGTATCTGGAGATTATACAGTGTATGGTCGAAATAAGGAAGAACTGAAAGAATTGTGGGCAAACTTGAGGGTTTGTCCCGTTAAGTCGAAATAAGGAAGAACTGAAAGAGAAGTCGAACGGTTCTCTTTCTGCATACACAATTGTCGAAATAAGGAAGAACTGAAAGAAGTTTGTATTATACTTAATATCTGTGACGAATAGTCGAAATAAGGAAGAACTGAAAGACAGGATTTCAGTGAAGAATGATGAAGTCGTTAAAACGTCGAAATAAGGAAGAACTGAAAGAATATTTCTTGTAATGAATTCCAGAACCACTCTAGTCGAAATAAGGAAGAACTGAAAGACACCACTTTTTCAAAGCACCTTGATGTTTGATCGCGTGTCGAAATAAGGAAGAACTGAAAGATGTGTTACTCCCGCTCCCTGTTTGCGTAGATGAGTCGAAATAAGGAAGAACTGAAAGAGGGGATTGGTTTACTTTCACTTTTTTCACCCAGTCGAAATAAGGAAGAACTGAAAGATGACCTGAAAGACGCTTTACAACAACGTAAGATCAGTCGAAATAAGGAAGAACTGAAAGATCAGATAGATTTCATTCCTGGTTGACGGTTGATGTCGAAATAAGGAAGAACTGAAAGTCATAGGCTCATTGATAGCATCGTATCTCGATTTTGTCGAAATAAGGAAGAACTGAAAGCCCCCTCTTTTTCTTGTGATATATTACGATTATGAGTCGAAATAAGGAAGAACTGAAAGTTGACGTTAATATCTCTTCTTCAACGGCAACTAAAGTCGAAATAAGGAAGAACTGAAAGGAGGTTTTGATTCATGTGTAAGCGGTATATCAAAAGTCGAAATAAGGAAGAACTGAAAGGTGAACGGAGCATTACCTACATCTGGGAGATAACGTCGAAATAAGGAAGAACTGAAAGTTAAACGGAGGGAGTTCCCTAACCGCAGAATCGATGTCGAAATAAGGAAGAACTGAAAGTTCGTGAATCGAGTACTAGTATTGGTTTGTCTAATAGTCGAAATAAGGAAGAACTGAAAGTCACAATTACCGAAAACTTCTGCTTTTAGACAACGTGTCGAAATAAGGAAGAACTGAAAGAATAAACGGCGGTACAAGTGGTGCTACTATCTCATGTCGAAATAAGGAAGAACTGAAAGTCTTGTTTGTTTGTGGTTTGAGGGGTAGTCATATTTGTCGAAATAAGGAAGAACTGAAAGTTTTGTCTATCGTGCAATAGTATCTCCTGAATTTGTCGAAATAAGGAAGAACTGAAAGTGTTTTAATACTAATGTTCCAGTCTGGGTAACTGGTCGAAATAAGGAAGAACTGAAAGATAAAAAGAGAGGAGTGAGGAATAAAATAAAGAGGTCGAAATAAGGAAGAACTGAAAGACATTTGAAAATTTTTACTCAACTATGAAAAAATGTCGAAATAAGGAAGAACTGAAAGCGGTTACTTGACCAAACCCTGAGGAGTTTGTGTATGTCGAAATAAGGAAGAACTGAAAGTTACCTCAAATTTGATGAAGGTTTAGGCAAAGTAGTCGAAATAAGGAAGAACTGAAAGTCTGCAAAAACATGTCTAACCTTGTCTCTCTCTGAAGTCGAAATAAGGAAGAACTGAAAGATTACACGAAGTATGAGCCAATGGGGTTTGATCTCGTCGAAATAAGGAAGAACTGAAAGCAACTATAACTACAACGTCGGTTATTACGATTCATGTCGAAATAAGGAAGAACTGAAAGTCAAAGCCCCTACGAATAGCAGTAATCCCAGTCGAAATAAGGAAGAACTGAAAGGACGATGGAAGATTTTCCCATTCAGTGACTATTGCGTCGAAATAAGAAAGAACTGAAAGATGCTGTTTACCACCAGTTTGCCGAGTACTGAAAGGGGGTATAGGGTCAGCTAATGCTGCCAGGCTCTAGTGTCAAAATAAGAAAGATCTTGAACTCCGGAAGTCCTCCGGGTTAACCTCAAGGTTAATATTCGTGAAAGCTTAAAGTAAGATATGTACGTGGTGGTCGCTTTTGACATCTCGTCAGAAAAAGTCAGGGGTAAAATCAGGAGATACCTCAGGGGTCTGGGTCTTTCCATGGTCAACAGATCAGTCTACGCAGGTGTTGGCGGATATAAAACAGCGCAACTTGTCTCCTCCATGGCTGAAAAAATCCTTGAAGAACACGATAACTTGTATATTATCGTTGTACGAGACGACGAATATCAAGCTTCCATCGACTGTTCCAAGTCGGGTTGCAGGAAAGTCTCAGACAGAAAATTCGAAGTATTGTAAACTCACCGCTACCCAGCTCTCATGGTCAGCCCTTTGCCCGATGAGGAGGTACCAAATCCTTACCCAGTGCGGACAAGTGGAGTATACTACACCACTCTACGTCGAGAAAATGAAAGGGGACCACGACAAGGTGACGAATTTAGTGGTCAAGTCTCTAAACGAGGTCTTGTGTGATAGGATAATAACTTACGCTAGGGAAAAGGAGTTCCAGTTGACTTACTACGGGAACAAAGTAGTCTACCTAATAAGGGGTAGACCAGACTATTTCGCCCTACTAAGTACGAAGAAGGGCCCCGTAGCACTCGTAGCGGAAGTCACACTCCTTGACACGGTGAGGCACTTAAAAGGGGAGATGAGCTTTTACATGGCCTCTGCTGTCTACTATACGAGTGCCCCGGTTATCGGGCTGGTAATATACAACAAGGGCATTAGGTGGCTGAGCGGGACAAGTGTTACGGAGTTAAAATGTGAGGGGAAGGTAGCTAGGGACAAGTTCGACTTAGAAAGGACGTTCAATTGGGTGATGAGCGAACCGGAGGAACCGGAGGAGAGGGCAGAACAAGTGTTCAAGAAAATAAAGTGGGCCTGCAGTAACTGTGACATGATGAACACATGCCCAGTCTACTCAGTCAACATGTAATACATATTCCCGTCCCTTACCATGTGGTCATGTGTCACGGGGAGGGGTGAACCCTGTCTCACGTTAACAGAGATCTTTTTGTATTCATTTATTATCAACTAATTTCGTGGAGAGACTACTGAGGCCTAAGGAAGATGCCAACTGCTCAGCATTTCATACTCAACTCTCCTACGGTGGATTAGAGAAGGGAGGATAAGGGTGGTAACGACTGAAGGAGGGAAGTATAAGATACCTTACAGCGAGATTAAGAAGTACTTAGAACTATTTACGCATGTTAGTCGAATTTTTCTTAGCAAACTGGGGAGTTAAGTGGTATTACCATCTACGCTCGCGTTAGGTTTATATGATATTACCAGTAAGTTTACTAGTAGAGTTACTAGTATGGCTAGGGTGTTAGGTAAGAGCAAGTTGTGGGGTAAGGGCTACACTACGGTACCAGTTTCGGTCAGGAGGCTCTTAGATATAAGCGAGGGTAGTGAAATAGAATGGATACTTAATGATAACAATGAGATAGTGGTTAAAAAGGTGTGATTATGTATATAGACGAAAGGCAATATAAAGTACAAGACCTTGTAGATAGGAAAAGAACATCTTCATATTATACTAATTATGATGGAATTTCTGTCATAAGATCTTTTGCAAAGGAAATTCCTAATAGAGAAGGAATAGTATTAATGGATCCCTTTATGGGTTCTGGTGTTCTACTTTCCTCAGTTAATGATCTGATTAAACCAAGTAAGGTTATTGGTATTGAAATAAATAAAGAACCTTGTGAGTTAGGGCGTAAAGTACTTTCCTCAATTTATGATAACGTAGAAGTTATGTGTGGTGATGCGTTCAAGATAGCATGGAAGTATAAGGCTGATATAATAATTTCTAATCCTCCTTTCGTTAGATGGCATTTGATAAGTAATAGGAATGAGATACTGGGATCCATGATTTCTCATGGCTACGGAAAATTTATTTCAAGAAAGGATCCGGGACTTCACATACTTTCAATATTCCTTATCGATTACATACTTAAAGAGGGCGGTTACGCTTTGCTCGTCATCCCAGCTTCCACATTTTATACTAGTCAGGGGAGGGGATTAAAGGAATTTCTGAAGTATAGGTACGATATCCTCACTCTGGTAGAAAACGTTAAGGAGCCTTCGTTTAGTACTGGCAGCGGTTTCAAGGAGCTTATAATTTTCCTTAGAAAGAGAAAATTGTTTGAGCTTCACGAAACACAGACCACTATTTACCAATATGATGGTAATTTGAGGAGTTTGTACACCGTTAACGTCAAAAAAGTTCCTAAATTTCTAGATAGAAACTGGCTAAGCTTATTTGACTACGATAATGCAAGAAAGGTGGTTAAGATAATAGAAAGGGCATTAGAGAAGGGTCTATTACGTTATCTAAGCAAAGGTGAAATATTAAGAGGGGTTGAGATGTACGGACCAGAGTTCTTTTTCATTCCCAATAAGTATTGGAGTGTGTTAAGGGAAGAAGAAGACTCCGTACTAATTAAGAACCAAGCACAAATTCTAAGTATTCCTAAGAGGTATTTAGTTAAATGTCTTAGAAAGCCAGAGTATTACAATAAGGAAATAGTAGTATCAAACCCTAAATTCTACGCACTCGCAATTAATGAGGAACCGGAAGGCGATTTGAAGAAATACATTGAGTGGGGAGAGAAGCAAAACCTACCAGCTCTAAAATTCGGGGATAAATGGTATCAACATATTTGGAAGCAATTGCAAACTAAGACCCCATATGGCCACATCTTTATTCATGATAAGCTAGATTTAACTAAGCATAAGATTTTAGCCAATTATAGTGAAAAGCCTTTGTGTGCATCAAAAAATTTCTACATATTAAAAGAAAACAATCCGTTAATTGCAGCGTGGTTTAACTCAAGTATTATGAGATATATACTAAAAATTTTCAGCAAGAGAATATCAGATAACTGGACGAGGTTATTAGAGGAGGATTATCTAGAAATCCCAGTACCTTCAAAATCAATGAGTGTTGATTTAAGTGATATTCAGCATGCTGAAGAAAGTATAAGAGAGTATTTAGGTTTGAGTGATATGGAGACAACAATTGTTCATTAATTTTCTAGCATCATTCATGAATTCTAAAGGCTTAAATTTAAACTGCAGTTGGTTGCCTGGATGAGTGGGGTCTATTTTAGGTTTTTTAATACGGCTTCCGTTACCACCTTTTCTTTGTATAGTGATATATTTACCTATTTTAATAATGCCTTCATCAGAAAATGAAATTGGTTGTTTAATAAAAAATGATATCACGTCCTGAATATTAAACATGCAGAGAATATCATCTCTTTTATCCCAAATTGCAAGGATTCTCAAATCCTCCTCATCTCTTATAAAAATTTCCTTTAATATTATGCTTAGATTGTCCTTGATAAATTTACTTATCTTATCCCTATCTTCAGGAAGAATGAATACCGCTCTAGGATCTTTAGCCTTCCTTAGAATACTGTCTAAAAGAATTTTGTATATATCTTCAGGCATATTTAACACTGTCTTCCAGACATCCAGCCCTCTTCTGTCAAGTTGGTGAAAACTAGCATCTGTAACAGTCTTTACTGAGATACTTATGGTAAACTCACCTTTTATCATTAGGTCACATTTTGTTCTGTTAACGGGCTTTATAACAACAAATGAATTAGGTATTTTAATACTTAATTTCTGAGCACAAGACACCAGTACATCCTTACTATTACTAAAACACTCAATTAATTCCCTTTCAGCTTCAATCCCTTGTTTAGCCTCTTTAGAGCCGCCCAAGAACTTTTCTAATATATTGATCTTCCAAATCGTTAAAAAGTTGAACTAATTCTTTGAATAAACTTTCAAGTTAAATAAGAAAAATTCTAACTTCTCTTAATGAGATATAGTATACATAACTACTACTAAAAATTGAAAAATTTTTAGCAAACAATCTTTACACTTTCTCCCTTCTCTTTCAATTTTACGTATTTTTTATGAAGACTAACTTACACTTTTTTGAGACTTATAGAATTTTCATTTTCATTTTTAGAAAATTTTATGAAAAGAAAGAAGGCTTTACGCGCTTCTTTTTACTGGACCTACACTTTCACTCTTCTGTTTTTCATTCTCAGAAATCTTAGTAGTAGTTATACACACTAGTTGAATTTTTCTTAGCAACTGGGGAGTTTATACAATTATTCTCACGTCGTAGATTTAACGTTAGAATTCAACCTCATTCTTTGCTTAATTTTTCAAAATTGGATGAGAAGAAAAGCTTAATAGTTGAAAAGATAAGTAATGAATCAGGGATGAGGGGGTCAGGTCAGACCGGCTGTGTCCTTTCATAGTTCAACTCGTGTCGTGTTCATCATCCCCTCATCCCCCCTTCTACTTCTGTTTAAACATATTTAAAAATTTTTTGTTTTTATCTTCACACTTTTATTATCACAATATGAATATTATAACAGTTCTTTTATTTTATTATTTTCTTTTTCTTTACAAAGAAAGGGAGTTAAGGAGGCGGAAAGCCTCACCTCTCTCGGTAGACCCAAAATCATATTAGAAAAAATATTTCTGATAGGATAATATCTAATCCATAAAAAATAAAGAAATTTATACGAGTGTAAAGAATTGAAGATAGGGTTTAAGGTGAGGGAGGTGTAGTATTACCGCGTGACATAGGAAGATGGTATCACCAATTCTCCCTCACCAAACATTCAACAAATAGGATATAAATTACATTCCATGTTGATCTTCCAAGGGGAAAAGGTAGATGAGGTAGCAAAAACTCTTATCTCTGCTTGTCTGTGGAACGATTTAATAGAGGACAAGTCCAGAGCGTATAACGTATCCCCACAGACCGTGAGGAACTACGTAGAAAAACAAGGGATAGAAGTAATTGAAAAACTATTGGAAAATGTTAGGAAAATATCCTTAGAAGTACTGAAGGGGGTAAAGGAGTAGACCTTTCAATTGACTGGACAACAAAGACGTGGTATGGGAGACCAGTGAAAGGACTCGGAAGTTCAGAGAAGGGAAACTCGTGGAACTACGCAACTGCAACAACCAAGTATAAGGGGAGAATACTTTTACTTGCCTTTATTCAACAAGTGAACGGTATGACTAAGGAAGAGATAGTGAAGGCTCTAGTGGAGCAAGTTGTTGTAATGGGATTCAAGATAAGGTTGATAACTCTTGACGCCGGTTTCTACACTGTGGATGTGCTCAACTTTATTTCACAGTTTAATTACATAATTGCTGTCCCAGTTGGTTACGTTAAGGTTTATGAGGAGTTTGACGGGGATTACATGACTAATAGTAAGAGGCATAGGAGGAATGAGCAAGTTAAGTTCAGGCTCCTCGTGTACAGCAAGGAAAAAGCGAGGAGGAAGAAGAAGAGGCTTGTTTATTTTGATAGGGCTACTAACCTCGAGATACCAAAGAGGGAAGTGTTGGATTTGTACAATAAGGTGAGAGGTCCTATAGAGACCTCTTATGGGAACATTAAGGCTTTTCTTCCATTTACTAGTTCTACTAAGTTTGTTTTCCGCACGTTGATCTTCGTGCTGGCAATCATACTCTACTACTTATTCAAGGGGGAGATGGGGAGAGAGGAGTTTAGATTATTATTAATTCTTTTATTTCCAGATTTATTCAATCCGGAGAATTTTACAATTAATCTAGTAGAGACACTTATTTACACTATAGATTTATTTTTAAGGAGGTGATTTTGGGTCTACCGTGGAGGAGAGAGAGGCTCCAAGGTTACCTCACGATCTTCACCATCATGACCAACGTTGTCAGGGAGCTGGTGGGGGCTCTTAACCTGAGGAGTGTGGAGGCGTTCCTCAGGTTCGTAGAACGCCATTTAGGCGGACCACCTGGGCTGATGAAAATCTTTAAGTTACGTTAAAGTCCCATAACTGCTGCTTTTATAGTTACAAGCAATGAATCTTTTTCCCTCCTTGCTTCATAAATTATAGCGGAACCGCCTACACCTATAGTTTCCAAGATCTCGTAGTTGGGGACTTACATTACGCCTTGGTTTCTTATTATTGATTGTTGTTCTACCATAGGTAATGTTTCATTTTCGTCTGATTTTCTTTCAATACCACCATTATCTACCCGTGTTGCTTCGTTCCCTTGTATCCTAGGTCCTCTAGGTACTTCAGACTAGCTATTTCTCATGGCACTCTCAAGTAAACTACGAATTGCTCTATCTTCAGCATAGTCTAAGGGAATATGCCCCTCATTGTCGGCAATCCGCGGATCAGTACCACGCTCAAGTAAAACCCTAACAACGTCAACATGACCATTTTCTGCTGCTAAATGCAATGGCGTTTGACCGTCATCATCTTTAGCGTTTGGGTTTGCCCCGTGCTCTAGCAGTAGTTTGACAATCTCAACATGACCATTTTCTGCTGCTAAATGCAATGGTGTACTACCGGCATTCCAGCCGTCATTAATTTTAGCGTCTGGGTCAGCTCCACGCTCTAGCAGTAGTTTGACAATCTCAACATGACCATTAGATGCTGCTAAATGCAATGGTGTACTACCGGGATTCCAGCCGTCATCATCTTTAGCGTTTGGGTTTGCCCCGTGCTCTAGCAGTAGTTTGACAATCTCAACATGACCATTTTCTGCTGCTAAATGCAATGGTGTACTACCGGCTTTCCAGAGGTCATTAGTTTTAGCGTCTGGGTCAGCTCCACGCTCTAGCAGTAGTTTGACAATCTCAACATGACCATTTTCTGCTGCTAAATGCAATGGTGTACTACCGAAATCATCTTTAGCGTCTGGGTCAGCTCCACGCTCTAGCAGTAGTTTGACAATCTCAACATGACCATTTTCTGCTGCCAAATGTAGTGGCGTAAAGTCGTCATCATCTTTAGCGTCTGGGTCAGCTCCACGCTCTAGCAGTAGTTTGACAATCTCAACATGACCATTTAATGCCGCGCTGTGCAATGGTGTCCAGCCGTATTTATTTTCAGCGTTTGGGTTTGCCCCGTGCTCAAGCAAGACCTTAACAATCTCAACATGACCATTAGATGCTGCTATATACAACGCCGTCGCGCCGTCAATATCTACAGCGTTTGGGTCTGCCCCATTTTCGAGTGCTTTTTGTACTTTAATCAAGTCACCATTCTCAGCCGCCTCGAGGAGTTCATTGTCCCAGTCCGTGGTTCTCACCATTTCTTTAACAATTTTTACTCAGCGAGTAATAAGGATTACGGAAACAAGACTAGATGTGATTAGTGCTGATAAGAATAGGACTGTTATTTTTGTTTGTGACAAACATAATCCCTCACACCAAAATGGTGGGGATATAAATCCGTGTCCTTTTTTTTATGCTAGCCCTTTTACTTTTTCCACAAAAAGGTTCCCCTTATTCCTGTTCCTTACATTTACTTTAAGGTTGACGAAAACACTCCAAGAATAGAAAAGTTAACATAAAGGGTTACTCCCCATATTTTATGGGGGGGGTAATTTCAATGTCGGAAATGTTTAATGCTTACTTATCAATTTTTAGCATTTACCCCGGATTTTGCAGAGTGCTTTGCCCATTTTTCAACTTATTACGTCGGGCTACTGATGGCAAATAGCAGACGGAGTACAAGGGACTTCATAATTCTCGGTAAATTATCCTACCGCCTAATTGTTTAATATATGTAGGTATCGCTTTCATGATATTCGGCCTTTTTAGCAGTGCCGTTAGTACATGCTATGGTCTCTTTGCCCATAATGAGCGCAGGAGTGTTTACCCGTGGCGTAACTTTTCCTTACTTTTAATTACTTCTAATCCCACCATGGACACCCTCTTAAGGGGTCATACACAGTCACCCTTAACTCGTTGGGGCTAGTCGAGGGAAACACCTATATAGGCAATGTTAGCTAATACTATGCTTGAAGTTTGAGCGAAAGATTTATTACTGAACGCCACTACCCTCCCATCCACACTATTATCACTCCCCAAACCTCGTGAGCAGTGCCCGTCATCAGTTAAGGGGATCATGAATAAAAACTACTACTACTTCGGTAATACTATATAAACACAACTTGTCAAAACGATATTTAGAAGTGATTAAGAATAACGAGTAGTTACGTAGAAGCGTTACAGTCTTACGGGAGTCTTATTGAACCTCTTTCCCTTACATTATGGTCTGTACCACTAGTTGCTTAGCATTGCTACTATTCCTAAAACTAAGACTTACATTACGGTCTGTACCACTAGGGAAGCTTTGACAGTGAAGTGGTTCTCCCTGCCGACATGGGGTCACGTTTGGCTTTCTCCCTCGACCGTTACTACGATGGGTTTTCTTGATCGTCTTCGTCGATCACTGCCCTCTCCTTGTCGCATAACTCCACATGACCGAAACCGCTCGCTCTAGACGCACCTACGCCCATGACCAGTGCCGTCTCAACTACCTTCATCAAGTCCTCTTTCAGAACTATGTACTCTACCTTCCCTATGAGCACTGGCTCCTTATTCCCGTCGTAAGGTATCCAAATTGTCTTAAGTCTGTTTTTCCAAGTCTCTACTATCCCTTCCTCCAGTGATAACACTTCCTCTTTACTCACGTTAGTGTCGCCTCTTAGGAGTGAATAGGGTACCCAGAAGACGGCTGAAGGTGTAGGGAGGAACTTCCTTATATCCCTGTTCACTAACAAGGGGTGGATGAGGAGTGAGGGCGAGAAACAGAGTTTGAACCTTTTTGGGAGAGTGTATCGGTCTTCCTTCACGTCGACTATCACGAACTCCAAGAGCTCGTTTTCGAACTTAGTCCTATTCCTGACCCCCACGTCTTCCTTAAATTTCTCGAAGAGTACTTCAGCCAACTCATGGGGCACACCGACCTTAAACTTGAAAGTCCCGTTTATGTCCGTCCCTTTTAACGACCCCTTGTGATAGTAAGGGAAGACTGGGCTCCCGTGTTCATCTATCAACGGGGACACGTGTATGGGTTTTAAGAAGCCCTTGTGGGGCTGGAACATGGGTTGGAGGTCGGGCATTTCAAATAGGAGGACGGTCTTACTTATTTTGCCCGTGAAATTTGAATAGGTTCTTGAATATTTCGTCCTTATGGTTACGGTGAAAGACTTGAACATTTCAAGAGATATGTGGTGACGAGTTTAATAACTATTTTGGAGTAACTAAGTGAGATCAATTCTGTTCTTCCCTATTTCGACATGAGACCCTTTGCGTTAAGCTGAATGTAAAGCCCCTTTCAGTTCTCTCTTATTTCGACAAGTTGATGCGAATAAATGATTACATAAAACTAAACTTTCAGTTCTTTCTTATTTCGACATCTTCTCAAAAAGTCGAAGAGCAGAAAAAAGAGGCTTTCAGTTCTTTCTTATTTCGACATTTTTCAATCACATTTGTAATAATATTTGGAAAACTTTCAGTTCTTTCTTATTTCGACTAAAATAGAGAAAATGAAGCTCAGGTGAGTAGAACTTTCAGTTCTTTCTTATTTCGACTGTATTCCAATAATTTACGCGGGAAATCCTTACTCTACTTTCAGTTCTTTCTTATTTCGACGCCAGACCAACGATCATTATGAACGCTGTAATATCTTTCAGTTCTTTCTTATTTCGACATAACGGTGGGTAAATATAGACTGACGGCATAATCTTTCAGTTCTTTCTTATTTCGACGGGGCTTCTTAAAGTCAAAGAAATAAAAGTCGAAGACTTTCAGTTCTTTCTTATTTCGACTGCAGGGAAGTCTAGCATATCGAAGTCCCATTGGACCTTTCAGTTCTTTCTTATTTCGACCGTTCTCATGTACTTGCCCGACCCTTCTATATGCCCTTTCAGTTCTTTCTTATTTCGACAAAAATCGTTCCGTTTTCTATAAAACCGCCGTATCTTTCAGTTCTTTCTTATTTCGACAAAAATAGAAATTACAGTTTTATCAGTTGTTAATATCTTTCAGTTCTTTCTTATTTCGACGAGACTATCTCCCACCACACTTCTTGAACAATATCTTTCAGTTCTTTCTTATTTCGACACTTTAAAATAACATCACCGGACCATATGAGTGACTTTCAGTTCTTTCTTATTTCGACAAAAGTTTTCAGAGCTTCAGAGTTTGATAGCAAGCTTTCAGTTCTTTCTTATTTCGACAAATTGCTCTCGGAACTTGGTATATTCCAGGACTCTTTCAGTTCTTTCTTATTTCGACCGTTTGGAATTGCTGATGTTGTTCCTTTTGGAGGCTTTCAGTTCTTTCTTATTTCGACCTTTCGCCCTAGCCTTTTGAATCATTCGGTATAGCTTTCAGTTCTTTCTTATTTCGACAAATTAAACAAACTATTCCCGTTAGCAATCAAAAACTTTCAGTTCTTTCTTATTTCGACAGTAGTAACCTAGCTTACTTAGTTTACGAAGCTACTTTCAGTTCTTTCTTATTTCGACGCCGACATCCTACACATGATAGTTAATTATAACAGCTTTCAGTTCTTTCTTATTTCGACCTTTAGAAAAAAGACCTGGGCTTCTGTCTCCAGGTACTTTCAGTTCTTTCTTATTTCGACTGGTCTTCATGCGGGCCCGCCCAGGTGAGACTTTCAGTTCTTTCTTATTTCGACAATTACAATTTATAATAGGACCAGCTTTTATTTTTCTTTCAGTTCTTTCTTATTTCGACCCCCAACTACCCGTTCACTTTCAGCGTCATCCTGACCTTTCAGTTCTTTCTTATTTCGACTCATCTTCTATCGTTACGTGCAACATCTTATTTTCTCTTTCAGTTCTTTCTTATTTCGACTAGACAGCAGAAAAGACTACAATACGAGGCGATGACTTTCAGTTCTTTCTTATTTCGACGCTGAGCATTGCAATTTTAATATAGATTGTGCTAACTTTCAGTTCTTTCTTATTTCGACGAACTTAGGGAAAGGGCCCAAAAACTAGCGTTTCTCTTTCAGTTCTTTCTTATTTCGACTAAGCCCGCAAACACTTCCTACCTTACTGGTCGCCTTTCAGTTCTTTCTTATTTCGACCCTTTCTAACAGCTTCAGATCTATTCATTCCGTTTCTTTCAGTTCTTTCTTATTTCGACGGACTTCTGACGGGGTTTCCTACATTGCTTATCGGCTTTCAGTTCTTTCTTATTTCGACAGAAAAATTGAAAGAAACTGGGGAGTTTAAGGGGCTTTCAGTTCTTTCTTATTTCGACCACCTTTCCTCGTGTTTGTCATAGTAACAAGTCTTCTTTCAGTTCTTTCTTATTTCGACAGAACATTATCTCCCGATAACCACAGAAGAATTAAGCTTTCAGTTCTTTCTTATTTCGACTGAATGGGAATCACAACAGATTATAACAGAGATTTTCTTTCAGTTCTTTCTTATTTCGACTCTATAGCGGTATATGGTACGATATTCCCAGTAACTTTCAGTTCTTTCTTATTTCGACACTCCAGTCTTCTATTTGAAAAGGCAAAAGTTATCTTTCAGTTCTTTCTTATTTCGACTTGGTGAAGTTGAAGACAAACAAAAGAAAATTGGCTTTCAGTTCTTTCTTATTTCGACAAATACCCCAATAACAATATAACAATTGGGGAAAACTTTCAGTTCTTTCTTATTTCGACTTAACGGAGTCAGCTCAATACCGTTTACTCCGGCCTTTCAGTTCTTTCTTATTTCGACAAAGTCATAGTAAAACTTTGACTTGAAGGAATAACTTTCAGTTCTTTCTTATTTCGACCGTGCATCGCCTTCACGCTGCGTCTTTCGTTGTTTTTACACTGTTCTCTTGTTATAGTGTAGAAATTGTTACTAAAAAAGGTTGTTTTTCAACTTAAAATGAGGGGTGGACTGTAGAAGTCGCTCTTTTCTCCCTTAAGTTTTCATTGGTGTTTCAACAGTAAAATTAATAACCCCTATTTAAAGGTGATAAGAGGTGTGGGTGTTGTTGCCTGAATTTCAACTGAATAAAAGATGATGATGGAATAGAAGATTTTTGCCTGCGAAAGATTGAGGAGGGAAAAACGGTTATAAAAGAAGAAAAAGAAGGTGTGAAAGTCTAAGAGTAAACTCGCGCTACAATTTAAAGTATTTTTTGTACAATTAATAATATACTCTTATAAACTTAACTGTTGAGGGGAGAAAATTCGGAGATAAACTAGACTTACAATCGGTTAAGTAAGTATAGGAAGTGTAAAGACACACTAAGTTAATATAGGGAAAAAACTAGATTTTCAATCATATTCGTAATACCGGTGCAGGAATATTAATCAAAGCAAGCTGGGTGTAAGAGAAACCGGTCATCTGCACGACGTCGTGACTGACGTAGCGGAGGTATTGTTGACCTCACCCGTGTAGCAGCCGTGTATAAGGTTCCTCTGAGTAGGGCTGGCGTCAAATTCGTGGAAGCTAGTAGCAGTCGTGCATAAAGTTCCTCCGTAATAATCGGAGGGTCTACGCAAGGGGAACACGTTACATTATATACTATATATTTTTTACCGATGTAAGATCAATATTATTACTGTGCATCAATGCTCTTGATACTCATTAACCCGACAAAAATCGACCGTAAGTCCGCGTCGGAGATCATAGTCACGTATGATAAGGGGACTAAGGATTACAACCTACGTGACATCAGTGGTATAGTCGTGTTGGGCAGTAAAGCGTATATTTCCACCGCTCTGATATCGCTACTGTCAAGTAATAATATCCCACTAGTAATCTCGACTAAGAGGGGCGTTTCGGTACTTTCAGCTAACGGTATAACACTGCTTTCCGAGGTCAGGGAGAAACAGTTCAGGATGAGTGAACAAGAGAAAGAGGAGGTAGCTAGGGAGTTCATAACTGCGAAGTTCAAAGGTCTTTCTAACTTGTTAAAGTACTATAAAGTCGACCCTCCGGATCTCGTGGAGGGTAACGACTTACTCACGTGGGAGGCGAATAACAGCAGGCGTTTCTGGGAGAGGGTTTTCACCCTTTTCCCGCCTGAAGTAGCTAAGGTGGGGAGAAAGCCGACGAGCCCGGACCCTTTCAATAAGGCTTTATCCCTAGCCTATTCGTTGTTGTACGCGGTGTGTAATAGGGCCCTCTTGTCTTTCGGCTTCGACCCGACTTACGGTGTGATGCATAAGACGAGGTTTTCTACTCCCCTGACTTTCGACTTTTCCGAGATGTTCAAGCCTGTAGCAGTACACGCTGTTATAAGGGCGTATAAGAAAGGGCTTAAGGTCGTGGACGGAGAGCTGGATAAGGACAGCGTTAGGAAAGTGAGTGAGGAGTTCTTCAGTATAATGACCAAGAAACAGAGGGACGAGAGCATCTACAAAGCGGTGTTTACACGGGCGAGGAAGCTAGCGATGTACCTAAGGAAGGGAGATAAGACGATAAGGTATACCTTTATATATGACCCGAGGTCGTTAGTGAGCTAGCTTGGGAAAGCGTTTATATGAGGTGAAGAGGGTTTTTCCCTCTTGCCCGAGACAGTAATGTCCGTTACCATATCGAGCTATCATAGCAGGGATATTAACTTGCTATCACATGAGGAAAATAATAATGACACTTTTAGCATCGAGCAGGGATATTAACTTGCTATCACTGATCAAGGTAATTACTGATAGAGAGGTGAATCCGTAAAAACTGACTTCCTCTCTGCCTTGGAAGGGGCGAGGGTTCCCATCTCATCGTTCCCACCATCGATTCGGGTTTACATCTGGCGGGCAGTCGAGTGGCTCAGAGAACCAATCCCATTTGAAGATGGGACTTTCATTACCAAGCTCTGGTCCCTTCAAGGAAGGAGATAACGGTTGCTCCTCCCACAGTCCCATTAAGCTAGGGAGGAGCATCATTAGCGTCACTAAGAGAAATTTTTGCAAAGAAATGTTTAAACACGGGGCTATCCATCTGGCGAGGCTTTCAGCCCCTTTAATCCCTTTCTTTGTAAAGTAAAAGAAAATAATGAAATAAAAGAACTGTTATAATATTCATATTGTGATAACAAAAGGGCTGAGATAAAAACAAAAAAGTTTTTAAAAGTGTCTTTGCAGAAGTAGAAATGGGGATGAGGGGATGATGTACACAACACGAGTTGACCTGTCATAGGAGTACCTCCGTCTGACCTGACCCCCCATCCCTAATTTATTAATTACCTTTTCAACTATTAAGCTTTTCTTCTCATCCAATTTTGAAAGATTGAGCAGAGTATGAGGTTGGATCCTAACGTTAAATCTACGACGTGAGAATAATTGTATAAGCTCTCCAGTTGCTAAGAAAAATTCAATCCCATATATAATAACAAAAAAAAAGGAGCATAAATCCAGGTTAGCAAGCTGTACGGTACTGTGCTGTTAAGGTCTGCGTGATTTTCAGTAACTCATCTTAGTAGCTCCTTATATTACACTTTATCAGATTATTTTAGATATAGTTACTCTTACAGTATACTATGTACGTACAACGGCCACCTTATTTCTGTTCACGTCCTTGTTTTTGTAAAACCTCTCGTTAAGTTACATACCTCAACTTAACGATATGAACAAGGCAATGACATCCTTGGGACACCTGACTCCTGAAGGGGACCCCTTAACCCCTATTTTTGTAAAGTGGTTAAACGAGTCAATAGAGGAGACCAGAGTCCGCTACTTAGGTACGAAGGGAGCAAGGGGTCTCTCATAAGTTCGACGAACTGTCCGAGAGGATAACCGATGGTCAGATTAAAGATAAGAAGAGGTATAGGTCTGAGGGGAGATGCCCAAACTATGAAAAGGGTGAAAAGTCATCGTCTAGTTTCACGATACCATCAAACTCGTCAAAACTATGAAAAGAGTGAAAAGAGAGGAGGGAGATATATCCACTCCAAATTTGTAAAAGGAGAGTTTTAAAAATGGCTTTAGGTATACTGTTACCTCTATTTTTGATTATCTCTACCTTTTTGGAAAAAATACCGCTCTGTTCTTCATCGTCTTCGCCCGTCGAAAAGCATTTTTTCAATTAGTGCTTGTGCTAGTCCTCTCTCCTCTTATGGCAACCAACTTAAGCCCCTAAGTAGAAGTAGGTATAGAAAGTGGGAGTCGTCTTTCTTCGTCATGAAGTGCTTTATGTCATTCTTGATCGGCTTATTGCAGAACCCACAGTAATTCTGCCTGCGTATTAACTGTTATAAAGAGAGTTTAAGAGCTTTGGCTGATGAAATAAACCGAATCCATACTTATTGTTCCACTCTGAAACTATAGAGGCTCAGAGTTTACGATAATTAGTTGTTTTCAATATTTACCATTTTGTCAAACGAAATATTACGTTGGATTCTTTTAGGACAAGAAGACGCACTGTATAATCGGAAATGTAAGCTACCTATCTCAGTCTTTTAATATCCCCCCAAGGCAAAGTCTACTCCACTTATACTGAGTGTTTTAAAAAGAGGGTTAAAAAAGAAGTCATTAAGGGAATTTATTAGAAAAAATGATCTACTGGTCTAACATAATAATATTTTTTCTATCAATTCAATTTGGGTTAAATATTTTCCTACTTACTCGATATTAAGATTTACTTTCGCATAATATTGTTGTCATTGAACGAGGTCATTTAAATGTGATTAACAATGTCTGTGTGGAAAAATAGCGTAGTATTATGAGGTTAGGGGACTGCATAGTCCTTGTGTTTTTAAAGATGTAAAGGGGATCACAAAGCTAATACCTTAGTCTTCAAAGGAGTTTGGGTAAAATCCAGCGAGTCGAGAGTGGTACTATGATATTAAAAAAGCTTAATGGTTTTGCTACCCCTACCCTCATTTCACATTAACGTCATTTAACATCAAATTTTGCGAAACGAAAATTTAAGGCTTCATGCGTGGATTATAAGGCTAAGTCCTTCCATGAATACAACTTACACAATTTTAGTTAAGGAATATGAGATGCTTAAGAAGTTAATATGAATGATATAGTTGTAGGGAAGGACGATGAACACTACGTTAGGATTTCAACTCGCCTTGAGGAAGTTCACCATTGGAAGTCTTTAACTGAGAATTTGCAGAGGAAGTACCCTAGGAGGTGGAGGGAGGATAAGAGGATCTAGTATAGAGTCCGTTCTTTCCGTTAAAGGGCTAAGAAGGTCATGGAGGACTTTGCTAGGAAGGTCGGGAAGTAGGTTGTTGAAATCTCTGAAGGTTTCGGTGCCAATATTATTAAGTTAGAGGACATAAGGAACCTCAATAAGAATGTTCATAAACTACCGAGTGAGTTTAGGGATAAGTTGTATCTGATGCAGTACCGTTGTTTGCAGTATTGGATTGAGTAACAAGCTAAGAAGCACGGTATTCTAGTTCAGTATGTTAGTCCTAGTTATTCTTCAGTATCTTACCCTAAGTGCGGTGAAAGTATAGTTAAGATTTCCCATAGTTGGTTTAAGTGTTCTAGTGGTTATGAGAATGATCGTGATGTTATTGCAATAGTTAATCTAAATGGGGGTCTCTGCCCCTCTCAGCTGCCCCTCAGATGAGGGATGTAAGCCCATACCGATGATGGAAACCCTCGCTGGCGGGTAGGAAGTCAGTCTCATGTCGTAGATTTAACGTTAGGATCCAACCTCATTCTCTGCTCAACTTTTCAAAATTGGATGAGAAGAAAAGCTTAATAGTTGAAAAGATAAGTAATGAATTAGGGATGAGGGGGTCAGGTCAGCTTCCGTGCAACCTATCATAGGTCAATTCTGACCCTGCTCATCATCCCCTCATCCCCGATTTCTACTTCTGCAAAAACAAATTTAAAAACTTTTTTGTTTTTATCTTTGCCCTTTTATTATCACAATGTGAATATTATAACAGTTTATTTATTTCATTATTTTCTTTATCTCCATATTAACTAACTATCTTTTATAAATTTAAGGGTGGCTTATGATAAGAAAGTTTAAAACTACAGAATCAGATATATTTATCAGCGGGTTTAGTGGGCCACAATTTTATCACCGCTTAAAGTCACCCTCGGGCGAGGAACACTCACCCCGCTTCGTCACCCCATACTAAAAGAGATAACCTACCTCTCATTTGACTATTTTTTGCATATAAAACTAAATATTGCAATATATTATTTCTTTGTGGAGAGACTATTATATTAATGCCCTTTTTTAGACAACAGTCATTCATTATTATATCATAAAGGAGTTGTATAGCCTTAAGTTCGGTATGGAGTTGAAGAGGGGTAGAATACAGTCCTTCGCCTCTAAGCACGGTAGAAAGGGGAAATTGCTGACGAGAAAGTACTCCCACCATGAAAGATATCATGTGCTAGATTATGTTCACAAGTTCATGAACAAACTGTTGGGAATGTCCTCTCACTATGTTTGTTATCGAGAAGTTGAATAAAAAAGAGATGTTCCAAGATGCTAGCAATAGATCGTCTAAGAAGTTTCAAGGACTGTATGGAGGATTATACACCGTGTGCTTAAGTACAAGGCTCTCCTTTACGGTTCCTTCTTGAAGAAGGTTAACCCTTACCACACTTCTAAGTCCTGCCCTAGATGTGGATGGGTTTCCCTAAAGGTCGGCGGGACTTTTCACTGCGAGAGGTGTGGGTTCGCTTTAGATAGGCAATTGAACGCATATCTCAATATTTACCTCAGGATGTGCGGGTTTCCCCACATCCGTATAGGGTGTGGGTCGGGGTTATTCCGCTAAAGGGGCTGAGGGGTATGAATGGGTTTTCCCGTGACTATGGTGAATCCCAAAGCTTGAGAATTAAATACAAATTTATGAAAATTCAATGAAGCCCAAACCCCTTGGGGAATGTTTCCAAAAGACGGTTTGTCAACTCATAGTGCCTCTGAAATTGAAGAGATGCGTAAGCTTTGAGCGGAGCCCGGTTCAAAACGTATTCTAGTATATATATTTTTCGTGTGTATTACATCTTTGTACCTTCCTTAATGTTACAAAGTGTTAGGAAAATTCTTTCATGTCTAACACGCTTAACACTACATTAGTTAAATAAACCTAAAGTTTATTAATGTATAATTAGATAGAATTCTTCATGGCTCAAGTTGCTAAGACAAGCACGGACTTGTTGGACATAGCCACTAAGATAGCGATTTCTGCATATACACCTTCTCCGGAATCAAGGGGTGGAAAGCCTAAACCATCTGTAGAGGTCACGACGATTAATAACCTCTTAACGTACATGCAGAGCAGGAAAAGTATACCGGACCTTTTGGCATATATCTTACGACAAACCGGGAGAGGGGAGATAGATAAGAACACGAGCAGGCTTTTGCTCAGTGCTTTAAAAGACTTGAAAAACACGGACGAGGACATAAAGAAAGCCTTGGAACTTCTCGGTTACGTGAAGTGGATTTACGAGACACTCCACGGTCTCCACGTAGACGGGAATCAACTAAAAGGTGTAGACTCTTTCCAGAAGTTAGTAAACGAGTTAGTGAGGAGGATGTAAGTGGAGAACGAAAAGTGCTATGACTTGGACGAGCTGAAAACTATAGTGAAAATAACGGGGAAGTTAAAAAACGAGACCCCATTAAGGATAGGTTACGGTAAGTCACAGAGCTTTATAGACCAAACCGATAACCCAATCCTGAGAGTAGGAGACAAGCCGGTAATACCCGGGTCGAGCTTGAAAGGGGCACTGAGGAGCTTAGCTGAGGCTTATGTCAAATCTTGGGGGGACTCAAGGTACATAGTTTGTGACTTGGACGATAAAGATTGCAAGAGTTGTAGTGCCGAGGCTAACACTTTCTGCATACCTTGTATCCTTTTTGGTTTCAAAGACCTCTCCTCGAGGGTCTATATACTCGACGCGTTGGCGGAAGATTATTCAGTATCCCAAAGGACCATGGTCACCATTAACAGAGTGTTTGGAGGTCAGCTACCCGGTCACCTCTACACGTTGGACTACGTAGAGCCGAACTCGACATTCAACTTCACCATGTTCATTTACAACCTGGACATAATAAACGGGGAAAGCGAGGACTGGAGGGCAAAGACCGTTGAAGTGATGAGGTACTTGTTAAAGACCCTAGCTACGGAGGGTATTTTCGTCGGAGCTAAGAAGAGTGCGGGTTTCGGTCTAATCAAACTCGTCTCAAGCAAAGCAGAAGTGAGGAAGGTAAGGGAATTCACGAAACCCCAAGAAGTCGACCTAATGGAGGCGATCAAGTCGTGGTAGACTACACTTTCGTCAGAAAGGACTTGACAAAAAGACAAACCGTAATTGAGGGGGTACTGGAACTCCAGTCCCCACTGAGGATAGGCACGGGCAAGTCAGGTGGCTTCGACCCGGCAAGCGTGGTCAGAGATACGGTTTTGAAAGACGTAGACGGTGTACCGGTGATCCCCGGATCATCTTGGAAAGGCGTGTTCAGGTCTGCAGGAGAGAGGATATTGAGGAACAAGAAGGTTACCGTCTGTAGCGGTGTGGGTAAGGACTACTGCCTCAACAATTTCAGGAAATTCAACGACTTCCAGAGAAGTATCTCTCATAACGTTGAAGAAGCCCTTAAGATCTTTTGGGATTACACGTGCCTAAACTGTAAACTCTTCGGTACGATGAGCGTCATAGCAGCTGTCAAGTTCTTGGACTCAAGGGCGTTAGAATTCAAGTTAGGCTCGAGGAGTATGGTCGCGATCAGCAGGACTGAGGGCGCAGCTGCTAGGGGTGCGTTAGTCCAAGTAGAGTTCGTAGAGCCTGGCTCTAAGTTCTCCTTTAAAATGATTGGGAATAACCTACCGAACTACGTGATAGGGTACCTACTGACTATAATGAAGTCGATTCACGACGGTTACGTCCAGATAGGGGGGCATAAGACTAGGGGGTTCGGTTTCATGAAGTTCTCCTCATTGAGGTTTATCGACAAGGGAGAGAAGAAGATAGGTGATGAAGACGTAAAAGTAGATATGGGGGAAGAGGTAAAAGGTGAAGGGGATAAGTTCTTCGAGCAGATGAAGCCTTTCATGGAGGCTTTCAACAATGCAAAGATACCGTACCCAGTACACTGAGAGGAACAAGCCCGGGCTGGAGGGGGCTATCGAAATAGAGATGGAAGTAGTGTCTGACTACCTCCACGTAGGGAGCGGGGTGTATGACATAGAGATCCTAAAGCCTTTGGACAACATCCAGCAACTGGTTGAGAGTGCGTTGAAGGGCTCTATACCGGACTTAAGCGGGTACTTCTCACCAGTGACACACGAGATGGCTAAATACGGGGAGAAACTTGTTATCCCCGGGTCTACCGTCAAGGGCCTTGTGAGGACGAGGTTAGAGCTCTCAATACCTAATTCGTGTTACGTAGTGTCTAGGAACTCGAATAGTAGTTCCGAGGTGTACAAGAGGATTTTCAGGAACCCCAGACATAAGTACAGTGACAAGTTCCCGGAACAAGTTTGCCCCGTGTGCGACTTGTTAGGCAACGCCGGATTGGCGAGCAGAGTCTCGTTCTCGGACTTAGTAATGACTCAGGGTAAAGCCGAGTTTGTAAACGTATACAACGAGTACTACGAGAGTGCCGTCAAGGGGTCTAAGTTCAGGGGAAAGGTATTGTACCACTCTTTTAACAACGTGGATCTGGGAATGCTACTCTACGGCATGGGCTTTAGGATAAAGGGCGGTAAACTTGAGGGGAAGATTATGCTCATGGGCAGGTTTAAGTACTCAGACAGACGCTTTGGGAGGGTCAGGTTCTCTTTAGTAAAAGGAGAATACGTTAACGCGTTAAACGAGTTCATAAAGAAGTACAATCCTTTAGACTTCAACGAGGAGTGGTAAAGATGAGTAAAAAGAAGTTGTGTGTTAAGGTAGACCTTTCGTTGGACTTCCTTGAAGACGGGGAGTGTTTGCAAGTGTTGGAAGTTGAAGAAGAGGACAAAAAGTTGAAGTGGTTTGACAAGGAGGGCAAAGTAAACGAGTATATCAGGATGGTGGTGAAGTATGACTCTGAGGGGTAAACTGAACTTACCCGAGTTCGTCGTAAAGTTCGACGGAGAAGGCGGTAGGTCTTATGAAGGTAATAGTGAATTAGAAGAGAAAGTCGTGGACTTGCTTTCTCACTTAGCAGAGGTATCGTGTGTGATTGCCAACAACAACGAGAAGAAAGCGATGGACGTTTACGCAGACCTAATCTCCATGTTGTATAAGTTACCCATGTTCGTCTCCTACGCACCTATAACGGAGGGGAAGTACCTACCCACGGCTTTCGAGTACTTCTTCGTATACGTCGTCGCACGACACGTAAAGGACATGAACATCACCGTGAAGGACACGTTACAACAAGTTTTGGAGAAAATCGAGGACTTTAATCACATAGACACTATACGTCAACTGATCAGGGACTACTTCTACTCTATCAGGGACGTTTACGAGGCGTTGCTGGAGACACCTGCGGACACGAGGCCGGGGTTTAACTTCACTTCATTAGTGTCCCACATCCAGTTGACGTCGTTAATGACGTGGTTGTTACAACCGGCATCTTATGACTTAAACTACCTAAGAGTAGCTGCGTTACTACACGATATAGGTAAGCTGTTTAACCCGAGGCATCACGTTCAAGAGGCTTTAGACATAATGAGGGAGTTAGAGAATAGGACAGCCAATTCTTGTATCAAACTGGGGAGGGTGAAAGGGCTAGTAGTCTCACACCACGGTGACTTTGAAAGCATAATAAGTAAGGCAGACAGACTAGCGGCAAGTGCGGACAGGCTATCAGACTTAGTTAATGAAGCCCTGAAGAATGTCGGGAAAGAGGCTATGGAGTGCTTCAGCAAACGACGTGAGGAGTCCTTTGACTGTTTCGACAAATTGGGAAGGGAAAAATACGAGAAGTTATCTAAAGAGTTGTACATTAAGATTTTAAGCTACTTGTTGCCCGAGGACATCATCGAAAATGACGAAGCTAAGGTGTTCCCGTTCATCCCTGAAAAAGTGGAGAGGGTACAAAGGGTTGAACCTAAAGGCAGGTTATTGGGTTACATAGCGTACATAGACTTCCCCGGGATACAGAAGTTTATCTTCAACTACCCTAAGATCAGGGACATGTCCTTTGCCAGCATGTTGGTGGACTTCCTAGTTAGCGTCTACCCATTCATCGTGTTGGACACTGAGTACTCAAAAAGGACCAAGTCGAGGTTACCGGCTGAGGCGTTATTAAGCGGTTACGGTGGCCACTCCTACATAGTCATAAGGAAGGACATGTGCGAGAAGGATTGTGTAAGTGAAATTAAAGAGTTATTCAAGGAACTCCCCGTTCTAAAAGACCTCGACCTGAAACTTAGTGTGAGTGTCAGTGATTTCGCTTATGAGGACTACATAGTGAAGTACAACGAAATGTGGGACAGCATAAAGGCCCAGTTTTACGAAAGGTACTTAGCTGACTTTGAAGAAGAGGTGTACTCGGTAGGGCTCCACAGGGTATGTGATAACTGCGGAGTTCGACCGGCTGTAGACAAGGACGAGGAAGAATATTTATGCAGACGTTGTTTGGAGATGAGGAAACTCTCAAAGACAAGGGGGTTCATGAGTAAAGCGAAGTCTACATACTCACTGAAACTTGACAGGGTAGAGAAGTTGACGCCGGAACTAACGGCAAAGGCGGTATTTGGTGACAATTACGGAGAATACGCGATGGAGTTCTTAGCAGGTTATACCAAGGTGGACGACTCTAAATACGTCTCATTAATAAAGGCGGACGGTAACAGGGGGTCAGTGATCTTCTCCTCAAGTGCAACCTTCTCTGATTTCTTGGACAGAAGCTTTAGGCTGGACTACGGTGTAAAGAAAGCTTTCTACGAGACCATCTCCGAGTTGGCTGACAAAGAGAAGTCAGCCAATAGCGGGAAGTTCCCTCTAACAAGTGCGGTGCTTTCGGGCGTCCTTTACTTAGGAGGAGACGACATATTCATCATAACCCCCGCCATAGTGTCCCTACCCTTCGCCGTTAAGTTGTTCGAGAGGGCTAAACAGTACACCGGGTTTACCTTCAAAGTGGGGATTGTGACGGTGAAACCTGATCACCCCATACAGTTCGCATTCCAGGCTGCTGAAGAGCTCATGGAGAACAGTAAGATAAGACCACCGGAGAACGTGACGAGAAAAGAAGCGGAGAAGTACAATAAGACCAGTATAGGATGTGTAGTCTTTTCATCAACCTTAGCCAGCAGGTCAGTCATGGTCTCAGAGCTGAAGAAGTACAAGAGAAATGACTACTCCTACATGGTGGTAGCCAACGATATAGAAGCTGTTAAGAGCCTACTTCAACTCGCGAAGCTGTATGACTTCAGCGACGTAGTGGGGTTGTACTTGAGTAAGGATAACAGACAGAAGGTGAGGGAGAGATTGAGGCAGTTGGAGGACATAGTAGGTTACGCTGAGCAGAGGCTCGATAAGCCCAACAACTTCCTAATGGTCATAGCTTATATACTTAGGAAAATAGCCAAGAGCGACGAAGGTTACGACAAGGAAGTCCTCAAGAAACTGGTAAGTAGGAAGGACGGTGTTTCAGACCCCACGAGGGAGATACCCCTCTATGATTATTACTTCATGATGAAAAACTTCAGGGTAGGTGTTGGTTGATGGAATTCAAAGTGGTGATCAAGAACTTAACCTCACTCACAGTAGGAGGAGGTAGCAGCATAGGGGCTGTGGACATACCCCTGAACCCGATGGTATTACCCAGCTCTACAGTCAAGGGTGTACTGAGGACGGCAGTGGTTAACTACTTACCTAACGGTTACTCCTCTTGCGGTAAAGTAGAGCCTGAAGAAATCAAGAAAGCCCACAAGGAAGGCGGTGTGTGTGATGTTTGCAAACTGTTCGGTTACCCTGATAGCAAGGACTCACCTTGTTTTACCCTAACCGTTAATGTCCCCAAGGTCAGCAGGTATGAGATAACGAGGGTGAAAATCGACGACAAGACACAAAAGAGCGAGGAAGGTTCTCTCTTCACTCAGGAAGTAATACCCCCTAACACCGAATTCCAAGTGACGGTCAGCTTCAGGGACTCATGCGGTGATAAGGCGCTTAAACTTCTCCTTTACTCGTTCCTCGCGTTGAGGTTCTGGAGGGTGGGTAGAAACGCGATGGTGGACGTCAAGTTAGGAGAAGACTTGTGTGGTAAGGTTAAGTGTGACCAAGAGATGAAGGAAATAGTCTCAAGCTTGTTACAGTATATGTGGGGTGAGTGAAGTGAAGTTCGTCCTCCTCAAACTAACCATAAACGGGTACGTGATGACTTTAGCTAGGAGAGTGAAAGGTTATTACTATTCCCTCACAGACTACATACCGTCAACGCAGCTAAGGGGTGCTCTGTTGTCAGAGTACTACTACCAAAAGGGGAAGATAGACCCGCAGTTCTTCGCCTCTCCAGCATATCCCGTAGAAGCAGTACCTTCGCATTACTTCAGCCCTGCCGAGGGGAGGAAAAGCAAAAAGTACTTAGAGGAGAAGGGGGTCCTGAAGAGGAAAAGCGAAGAGTTAGAAAAGGGTAAGCCCCTCAGAGAAGTATTGCAACTGGGGAGTGGAAAGAAGCCCAAGGTAGGGACCATAATAAGGAGGGAGGAGACTACACCATCTGAGTACAAGTACTCCAATTTCTCTGGTGAGTCTTTCGTCTCGATGCATGTAGCCATAGATAAGCGTTTAGGGTCTTCATATCACGGCATGTTATTCGCCTATGAGTACAAGAAGCTCGGTGTTTTGTGGGCTTTAGCGAAGCCCAGCGAGGTCATCGACGTGGCTAAGTCGAATACTTTAAAACTGGGGAGGGGCAAGAGCAGGAGTAACGCGGAAGTTAGAGTGGAAGCGGTGAGAGAAGTAGACCTACCAGAACCGCAAGGGCTCTCTTACTGCCTTTCGCAGTGTGTCCCGTCGCTGTTCGGGAAGACGTTCTTCTCAATAGGAAAAGTTGAGGGCAAGAGCGTGATTATAGGTGAAACCTCTGTGTACTCCGGTTGGTTTACGAACGACAGTATGTCGGGGCAGAAACCCTCGTTTAAGACGTTAAGTGAAGGCACGTTAGTTTACGTAAAGGAGAAGGGAGAGTACGACAAGTTACTCCCGGCAGGGCTCAACTTCATGGTAAGTGTTGGGGACTTAGGTTCGTTACTGGATCAGGTGAGGGTACAATGAACAAGAGAGTTTACTTGTTTAAGTTAAAACTTAACACCCCTTACGGGCTAAGGGTGGGGGGTCCCAAGGACGACATATACGTGCTGAAGCCCTTGGAGATAGAGGGTTACTACGTAATACCATCAAGTAGTTGGAAGGGAGTTTTCAGGAGGGTCACGGAAGTACTGTTTGCTGGTAAAGACCACTACGAGGGGCACAAAAACGGAGGGGTGGGGAATGTCGATAACTTAGGAGAGTTGATAAAGGCTAAAGGGCTGGAGTCATACGAGGAGGAAAAGAGGAGGTTCATCGCCATGTGGAACTGCCCAATTGAGAGGTTGTACGGTAGCGAGTACTTCGCCTCTGCCGTGACTTTCTCCGACACGTTAATAGATGCTAACATTAACGAGAGGACGCACACGGTGATCGACAGAAAGACTAGAAAAAGTAAGGAAAAGCACTTGTTCAGGGAACAGATAGTAGACGTAAAAAGCGTTAGCGTTAAGGTTATCGTTAGGGACGGGCTAGAAGAGTGGTTCAAGACGCTCGAATTTATGAGCGTGGTAGGCACCTTTATCGGCGGTGGTAAGTCCAGAGGGATAGGTTACGCTCAACTGGACTTAAAGGAGAGCGAGTACGCTGAAATGGACTCGTTGACTAGAAAACCCGTTTTCCGTCCGTTAAGTGAGGTTAAGTTGTGAATTTTTTTATGTGAGTTTTATAGCCGTTTACAGAGAGTTTAGAGGTCATAGTGTCGTTGTAATGATTAACGTGAACAAGTCTTACATTAGATCGCCGTTATAGACCGGGGTTTTTGGTATACCGTTTAAAGACACCGTCAGGTGTGACCACGCTCATTATCAATTACCTTTCAATTCCATTGAGGAATATCAAACGATATTTACAGCGGGTATACGGTCGTAAAGTATTCACACTTTCAATTCCATTGAGGATTAACGTTATGGACAAAAAGGAAATTGCTGACAGCAGTTATGGGACTTTAACGTAACTTAAAGATTTTCATCAGCCCCGGCGATCCGCCTAAATAACGTTCAACGAACCTGAGGTACGCCTCCACGCTCCTCAGGTTAAGAGCCCCCACCAGCTCCCTGACGACGTTGGTCATGATGGTGAAGATCGTGAGGTAACCCTGAAGCCTCTCTCTCCTCCAGAACGAGGAGTCCTCCAGTCCCAAGGCCTTGACGTCCCTGTGGAGCTCCTCGATCTCCCACCTCATCCTCCACGCCTCCTCGATCTCCTCCTCACTGAGCGAGAGATCGGTCGTGTAGAGATACCTGACGTGTGTCCCGGAGTCACCTTTATATTCCCGGACTAGCAATTTTACCGTAATCACTTGGGCTCCCAGGGTCAGGTCGGCGTAGTAGACTCCGGGGGGTAGGTCTCCCACTCGGAGGTGTCCCTCCACCTCCTCGAGGGTCCCCCGGGCCGACTCGACCCTGAGCTTGGTTGGACTTGAGCTCAGACACCACGTTGTCCTTCACGAGCTTCTCCGACCAGTACCACGAGTCGAAGACTACCTTGGACACGCGGAAGTACCCCTTGAGCACGTCCAACATCTCCCTGGCCAAGTCGATCTTGGTCTTGAACTCAGTAACCATCCCCAAGTCCAACATCTTCCTCACGGCGTAGGGGAAGGCCCCCACCATGAACGTCCTGCCCGTGGAGAGGTCCACTATGGCGACCGTGAGGAGCTGCACACCCCTCTCGAACCTCCCGTGGGCGTGGCAGTAGATCCGGTAGTTTCCGTGGGGGCTCACGTCCTTTCCTCTGGAGTACTCCTTGTGGTCCACGGTGTCGTCTATGATGACGACAACCTCACCCTTCACCAGCCCCGACAGGACCTTCAAGTAGTCCCTCCACGCGTCGTCGAGTTCTCCCAACGCCTCCAGCAGGTTTGCGTAGTCCGACCCGAACGTCTCAGCAGCATTCCTCACGCTGGTCCTCCCACCTAGCAGGGTCATGAGGACTAGCGCCAAACCGACCTTTCTGCTCCTCCCCTTCCTCCTGACCACGCCCAGGATCTGGTTGACCGCCTTGACCAACCTCTCCTTAGCGTACTCTACCTGTCCCTTCCGGTTTGACATCTTTTCAGCGGGACGACGTCTAAAATTAAAAACTTCTCGCTAATACCGACTTCCTGGTATTACCTCCCTAAGATTCCCATAACTGCTGTTGCTGATTACCTGGCTAAGACTTTCAATTCCATTGAGGATTAATGAAGCGTTTGGAGATACATTAAGAAATGCATTAAGAGATTTCTTTCAATTCCATTGAGGATTAACAAAAACAATCAAATATAAAAATAACGAACTTTCAATTCCCTTGAGGATTAACAACGTTAGAGTGATTTTTAAATATTTTATTATATTAGAGTGCTTTCAATTCCATGAAGCAGTAATTAATGACCTTGATTGGGTACTAACAAATAAATAAAAAGCAGCAGTTATTAGATTTTGCCTTGACTTCAAGGTTACACCTTAACGAGAAATCCCATAACTGCTGTAAATTAGATTTTCTTTAATCCATGCGTTAGCTTTAAGCATTGGGAAAGATAATATTTTAATGAAATCAACATGACTCCTAAAAAGTCCAAGACTAGCAACGTCTTGTCTTCCTAGTTTAAACTTCTCTCAGAATGTGAGGGTCCCTTCAAATCTCTCGCTGTATTAAGGACTTCAGAGGCTTCGATTATGCCTTGTTATGTTGATATTATAGTAACATTGGATGGCATGGTCTTCGTATAAAAGGAGATAGTTAAGCATAATTCACAGTGAAATGGAGAAAATAGGGGCATTTGGTTGATAGATCACTTCTTTCGTTGTGACGAATTTCAAGTGAGATATCCTTACTTAGTCTTGTCTAAGAGGAAACTTTAAGCATGATGCGGTAAATCCAACCATACCGACTCATTTTCTTACATCAGTGAGCTTTCCTAAAATTTACGAGAGTAACGTCGTTTTTAAAGTACCGAATAAGAAGAATAAAACGTCTAGTATGTAGAATAAAATTTTTATAAACTGATGAATATTTTATTAATAATGAGTGATGGGTGAGAGGTTTGGGTCGGGTGAAGTCGACTTTGATAAATAGGAAGACCGGGAATCAAGTGACTTTACAAAATGTTAACCCTACGCGGACGGAGCAATTGGTTGACGAGTTGAGAGGTCTTGTAGGCAGTGCGGAAACAGTGGCACTTTTTAAACGGGAAAGTGATAGAGAATTAGTACCCATAAATGTAGCTACCGTGAATAACCTAAATGCCGGGTGAAAGCCAATCGATACCACAAGGTGGGGTGCAAAAGATGGCAGTATTCTGGAACCATAGACTCTTAGATGCGGCTAGGAAGGGTAACTTGATTGAAGTACAAACAGCACTCGAAAAGGGGGCAAACCCAAACACTAAAGGTAGTTACGGCTATACGCCACTACATTATGCAGCACAAGAAGGTCATGTTGAGATTGTTAAGATCTTGCTTGAGCGTGGTGCTGACCCAAACGCTAAAATTGATAACGGTAGGACGCCACTACATTATGCAGCAGAAATGGGTCGTGTTGAGATTGCCAAACTGCTGCTTGAGCGTGGTGCTGACCCAAACGCTAAAGATAATGAAGGTAGTACGCCATTGCATATAGCAGCAAAAAAGGGTCGTGTTGAGATTGTTAGGGTTTTGCTTGAGCGTGGTGCTGACCCAAACGCTAAAAATAATGACAGCTGGACGCCATTGATAGCAGCATATCGTGGTCGTGTTGAGATTGTCAAACTGATGCTTAAGCGTGGGGCATACCCAAACGCTAAAATTAATGACGGCTGGACGCCACTACATTATGCGGCACAAGAAGGTAATGTTGAGATTGCCAAACTGCTGCTTGAGCGTGGTGCAAACCCAAACGCTAAAATTAATGACGGAAGTACGCCATTGCATATAGCATCATATAAAGGTCGTGTTGAGATTGTTAAGATATTGCTTGAGCATGGTGCTGATCCAAACGCTAAAATTAATGACGGCTGGACGCCATTGCATATAGCAGTAAAAGAAGGTCATGTTGACGTTGTTAAGATATTGCTTGAGCATGGTGCTGATCCGCGGATTGCCGACAATGAGGGACATATTCCCTTACATTATGCTGTAGGTAGTGCAATTCGTAGTTTACTTGAGAGTGCCTTGAGAAATAGCTACTCTAAAGTACCTAGAGAACCTAGGATGCAAGGTAACGAAGCAATACTGGTAGATAAGGGTGATATTGAAAGAAAATCAGACGAAAATGAAAAATTATCTGGTGGGGTGCAGAAGATGGTAGGAAACCGGGACTGGTTTCTGAAGAAGGCAGGAACCTGGGACAATTTACTCCTCGAGGGGGCTAAGGATGGTGACTTGATTGAAGTACAAACAGCACTCGAAAAGGGGGCAAACCCAAACGCTAAAAATAAAGACGGTCAAACGCCGTTGCATATAGCAGCAAAAGAAGGTTATGCTGAGATTGTCAAACTGCTGCTTGAGCATGGTGCTGACCCAAACACTGAAAATAAAGACGGCTGGACGCCATTGCATATAGCAGTAAAAGAAGGTCATGTTGACGTAGTTAGGGTTTTGCTTGAGCGTGGGGCATACCCAAACGCTAAAAATGATGACGATCAAACGCCGTTGCATATAGCAGCAGAAGAAGGTTATGCTGAGATTGTTAAACTGCTGCTTGAGCGTGGTGCAAACCCAAACGCAAAAAATAATGGCGGCTGGACGCCATTGTATGACGCAGCGCAAAAGGGTCATGTTGAGATTGTTAAACTGCTGCTTGAGCGTGGTGCAAACCCAAACGCTAAAGCTACTGGGTTTCTTTTTCACAGTCAAACGCCGTTGCATATAGCAGCAAAAGAAGGTTATGCTGAGATTGTTAAACTACTGCTTGAGCGTGGTGCAAACCCAAACGCTAAAAATGATGACGATCAAACGCCGTTGCATATAGCAGCAAAAGAAGGTTATGCTGAGATTGTTAAACTACTGCTTGAGCGTGGTGCTGATCCGCGGATTGCCGACAATGGGGGGCATATTCCCTTAGATTATGCTGAAGATAGTGCAATTCGTAGTTTACTTGAGAGTGCCTTGAGAAATAGCTACTCTAAAGTACCTAGAGAACCTAGGATGCAAGGTAACGAAGCAATACTGGTAGATAAGGGTGATATTGAAAGAAAATCAGACGAAAATGAAAAATTATCTGGTGGGGTGCAGAAGATGGTAGGAAACCGGGACTGGTTTCTGAAGAAGGCAGGAAACTGGGATAATGAACTCCTCGAGGCGGCTGAGAATGGTGACTTGATTGAAGTACAAACAGCACTCGAAAAGGGGGCAAACCCAAACACTAAAATTGATAACGGCTGGACGCCATTGCATGAAGCAGCATATCGTGGTCATGTTGAGATTGTTAAACTGCTGCTTGAGCGTGGTGCAAACCCAAACACTAAAATTGATAACGGCTGGACGCCATTGCATGAAGCAGCATATCGTGGTCATGTTGAGATTGTTAAACTGCTGCTTGAGCGTGGTGCAAACCCAAACGCTAAAATTGATAACGGCTGGACGCCATTGCATGAAGCAGCACAAGAAGGTCATGTTGAGATTGTTAAACTGCTGCTTGAGCGTGGTGCTGACCCAAACGCTAAAAATAATAACGGTCACACGCCATTGCATATAGCAGCATATCGTGGTCATGTTGACGTAGTTAGGGTTTTGCTTGAGCGTGGTGCTGACCCAAACGCTAAAGATAATAACGGTAGGACGCCATTGCATGAAGCAGCATATCGTGGTCATGTTGACGTTGTTAGGGTTTTACTTGAGCGTGGTGCTGATCCGCGGATTGCCGACAATGAGGGGCATATTCCCTTACATTATGCTGTAGGTAGTGCAATTCGTAGTTTACTTGAGAGTGCCATGAGAAATAGCTACTCTAAAGTACCTAGAGAACCTAGGATGCAAGGTAACGAAGCAATACTGGTAGATAAGGGTGATATTGAAAGAAAATCTAAGCAAAATGAAAAATTACCTATAGTAGAACAACAATCAGTAATAAAAAACCAAGGCGTAATGCAAATCCCCAACTACGAGATCTTGGAAACTATAGGTGAAGGCGGTTCCGCTATAGTTTACAAAGCAAGGAGGGAAAAAGATTCATTGCTTGTAGCCATAAAAGTTCCTAAAGTTCCTGATAAGGATTTCGTCAAAGAGTTGGCAATATGGCTACACTTAAACCATCCAAATATAGTAAAACTCTTAGATTTTGATGTAAATCCTAGACCTTACATGGTAATGGAACTAATGAACGGGACACTTCATGGAAAGACTTTTGATAAGGATACAGCTACAAGGATAATTTTAGATGTTCTTTCTGGATTAAAATATGCTCATGAAAAGGGAATAATTCATGGGGACATAAAACCGTCTAACATACTTTTAGACGCTAACGGTAGAGCAAAGATTAGTGATTGGGGAACAGCAAAATTTTCAGATATAACCACATCTAAAAACAACGAAGCATTTACCTTTATTTATGCGGCTCCAGAACAAATAGATACACACTTAGGTCCAATTGACGAAAAAACGGACGTATATCAAGTATGTGAAGTGTTTTATGAGATTCTTACTGCTAGGCCGGTTTTCCAAGGTAGTATAACAGAAGTATATGGTAAAAAACTTAAGATGCAAATCTCTCTACCGTCTAGCATTAATCCAGACCTAAAGGATTATGACAAAATATTTTTGAAGTGTTTATCTCCCAAGAAAGAAGACAGATATTCTACGGAAGAACTTATATCCATTTTATCTAATATGCAATATACTAGACTTACAACTAAAAATACTGCGTATGCCTTTGTAGAGTTAGCATATCATGTTGTTCAACAATCGGATGATTATGAGAAAGCGCTATTTTGGATAAAGAAAATCAACACTGTAGATACAAAGGATGTTATAAGCAGTTTAGAGAAAAAAATTAAATATAATATAGGCACAAAAGAAGATATTTTAAAGAGGATAGAGCTTTTAAGAAATCAAATTGGTTTATCAAAAAATATATATTGAAATAGTTTATTCTTTTTTATATATATAACTAATATGCTAGAGATTTTTTGGTAGATTAGGGAATTCTTACATACCCCTATATTTTAATCTACTACTGATAAATACCCCACTATATTACCAATGAGATGATCTATTTAGTCTCTCTTTAAAACTATTTCTCCGTTTACATCATAGATTTTTCCTATATTCTCTTTTTGTAGCTCATAAAATGCTTTTTTAGCTATTAATTCTGGTAAATTATATTCTTGTACTACTGATGATAATGTAACATGGCCTGATTTCATGAGTTCTCTTTTAGTTATATCTTTAGCTTTAAATATTTTTTCAGTTTCCAGCTCTTGTTCAAAAATATCGATATAACTATTTATTCTGTTATCTAGCTTATTATAGATTAATTCGCCAGATAATAGATCTATTAAACATACTGATAAATAATAGTCCGTAAAGTTCTTCTTAAAATCGTCAGAGGATATATATTCCTTTACTTTTTTATCGAAACCTGTTGGTGAAGCTATTCCTATAACATGTAATACCTTTCCTTGCCTAGCAGCATCAATTGATTTATCTAGATATTCTAAAATGTCTGCTAATGAAATTGTCTTATCGTCGGCTAGTTTCTTTACGTAATTTTCAATATGAGAAAGGAATTTAGCTTTAATTATTACAATCAAATCCTCTTTTAACAATCTCCGTTTCCTTATTATATATGTAACTTCAGTATTATGCGGATATAAATGTAGTTCTTTTGGATTAACATTTAACGAATTTATTTCGTCGCTTCTTTCTATTATATAGTCACTAGTTTTATCTACGTTTATTTCCCCTTTTCTTATAGGGTCGAAAAACTTTCTAGGAACTGTGTTCATTTTCATTTCAAACCTCCCAATAAAATTGACTTCCATTATTCTAGCTTCGGTATTACTTATAGCAATACTTGATTCTGAAATATTTTTATATTCGTTTATTTTTTCTTGAAGTTCCAAATTTTCGATCTGAAGCTTAGAAACCGCATTCTGATAGTTTTGGATTTTCTCGGTTAATTGTCTTATAGTATCCTCATATCTTTTTATTTCTGATTCTATAACAGTTTTACTCTCATTTTTTAATTTAATTACATAATTTTCAAGTTCAGCCTTTTGTGATTCAAGAATTTTTTTCTGCTCAATAAGTTCCTTAACTTGTCCTTGTAAAAAGGTTATCATTTTTTTTATTTTATCTTCTAAGGTTACACCTTTTACTCCATAATTATCTAGATATTTATCTATTTTTTCCTTTTCTTCTCTTAACTTCTCTATTTCCTTTTCAAGTTCGTCTATTTTCTCTTCTGCTATTTTCCTCATATTTTCCTCAATTTTTCTCCTTTCAATTTCTGCCTCGTATTGTTTTCTTATAACATATTCATATTCATTAAATAACTGTCTAGGAGCCCCTGGGTCTTTAGAAAAGTAAGCTATTATACCGGACTTTATTTTTTCGAACCTATTGATATATTCATGCCTTAAAGCTACTCCTAATGTTTGTCTAATTTTATATTCTCCTGGTTCTAGAAGTTTTTCGTACTCGTACATTTCCTCATCGTACCATTTCTTTATAACATCATAAATCTTCCCTGTTTTGTTAAATAAGGCTGTAGCTATTTCAGTATCTTTTATGTAATCTAAAAGGAGAAATTTATCTAATTTTAAAAAAGCTGTATACTCATCGTCTGTAAAGTCTTTGGATATGAGAGCTGCTATAGAGTCATTACAATCTTTCAAACTTGAAGCTACTCTAATTAAGGCTAAGTCAAAAAATCCTAACATCAAGTTCTTCTCGTTAAACGAAAGGCCTTTAGTACAATTGTTTTCATAATATGATCTGTTCTTTTTTATCTCGTTGTAAATTTGAATTCTAGATTCAAGGGGCTCGTTTTTTAAACTAATTAAATCCTTTCTAGCATAACTCATAACATAATCAAATATATCTTGGCAATTCATTTCACATCACCAAATATTTTTATCTCTTCTGTTAATTCTTCGAGAAGTTTTCTTACTGCTTCTTGGCTTCCTGTTAAAGATATGAATACCGAGGTCGAAGAATCTCCTTTAATGTTCATATACAATCGTACTATTCCTTTTCTAGTATAAATATCATATATCTCCATTTCTCCAGAATTTCCTAGGAAGACACCCTTCTTTTTTGATATTAAATATGACATGAAAGATTTAACTTCCTTTAGTTCTTTTTGTAACTTAAACGTTCTGCTTTCGCTATATTTTTCCTCATTTAAGTCTATTTTTGACATTTTATAGATGGAGATTATATCTATTGGAAACTTATTAACTATCTCGGAAATTACATCAGAATACATATCATCATCAACTTGAAGTAAATATCCCTCTGGTTTACTTATCTTATTACGCCATTTACTTACTAGGTAATCTAATCTTTTTCTTTCATTATCGTTTCTGTACTTCACTTCAATTAAATACATCATATAATTCTTCTTCTGAGATTATTTTAATTTTCCCATAAAGGAGTTTGTTATCGGTAGGTTATATGGAAAAAAATATCTTTCTCCAGTATGGAGAAAAATATATATAATAGTCATATGAATAAATACTAGATAAATATGGGATTATTTGACAAGTTAATTAAGAACAAAGGAGTTAAGGACGTTTTAAAGAACGTTGACATTAAAGAAATAAAGGAGGAAATAGGTTATTTGGAATTACAGGAAAGGAAGCTTGAAACACAGAGACAAGAACTAGAAAAGGAAGCAGAAAAACTTTTCCAAGATTCCATAGGGAAAAGTGAGGCTACTAAAAGACTAAATGCTACGAAAATAAAGAATTTGAAAGATAGAATAGCAGACATAGATAAGGACCTAAGGGAAATTAATTTAAGATTAGGAGTTCTGTACAAAGTTCAAAGGTTAAAGGAAAAGGCACAGAAAACATATAATTCGAAAGTGTGGGAAGACCTGGTAAATAAAGTTGATAGCGAAACCTTAGAGAAATGGTTAGTTGATAAAAAAATTAGTGACGATGAAATATTGAATAAGTTAAGACAACTATATAATGCTCAAGGTCCAGAGGAAGAGGCTGAGGAGATTTCGCCAGACGAAAGAGAAATACTTGAGGCCATGGAAGCAGTAGAAAAGGGTGAGAAAAGCCCTAAAGAGGCTACAAAGGAAGTTACTAAGGAAAAGTACGATGAAGAAAAGGAAACACAATAGGGGATCTTAGTGTCAATTGATTTTTTAATATTGAATCAAATAAAAAAGCTTGAAACTGAAGCAGAGTATTATGAAAAAAAAGGAGAGAAAGATAAGGCACATGAGGTTTATGAAAAAATAGCTAATCTTTATGAAAAAGCCGCTTCCAAGGCATTATTGCAGAGTACTAAGGAACTTTATCTAATGAAAGCAGAAGAATATAGAAGTAGAATAAATAAAACTAAAGAGAAAATTAATGGAGACGAACCCGACTATATTCAAATAGCTAAAAGCATGATAGAAAAAACTAATTTAACCTGGGATGATATTAGCGGATTGGAAAAAATAAAGTCTTTATTAAGACAGGCTGTAGGCATAGCAATTTCTAAACCAGAAAAACCAGTAAAATTGGATCCTCCTAGATCTATTCTTCTTTTCGGTCCGCCTGGAACGGGGAAAACATTGCTTGCCTCTGCAGCTTCAAACTCTATTAATGCGACTTTTTTTAACGCAGATATTGCAAAGATCCTCTCAAGGTATGTAGGTGATTCCCCAAAAACCATAGATGCAATATTCCTATTAGCAAGAGAGATGTCTCCTTCAATTATATTCTTTGACGAATTCGATGCTATCTCTTTAAGTAGAGAAGAAAAAGAGAATATAGGCACAGGATTAATTCAAAAAATTTTAACGGAAATGGATGGTTTTAGAAAATCAAGAGATTTCGTTATGGTTATAGCCAGTACTAATAGGCCATGGGCCTTGGATGAGGCAATATTAAATAGGTTTGATTACAGGATATATGTCCCTCTTCCAGATTTTGAGGCAAGAAAGGGAATATTTGAAATTGAATTAGGAAAAAAGAACTTTGAAATAGAAGCCGATTATGATGATTTAGCAAGGAGAACAGAAGGATATAGCGGAAGAGAAATTTCATATATATGCAGAAAAGCAATAATGTCAATGATAAAGAGAATGAATCCGGATATAGAAAACGCTAAACCCGGATATAAACTAAGGATAGGTAAAATCACTAAAGAAGAACTCTATAAAGCCATAGAAGAAACAAAACCGTCTGTAAGTAAAGAAATGATCAAAAAATATGAAGAATGGAATAAAGAATATGGTTCGGAGTGAAGAAATTGGAGGACATTATTCGAGATTTAAATGAGAAAATGGGAATTCCTAGTAGTGTAATCTCAATAGTAAGTTCAATAATTAATATACCACTAGTTTCGACAGCAGCAACTGCACTTGCATACTTTTCAATATTTGCGACATTATGGGGATATTATTACAAGAGAAAATCTATAGACTCTTTAAAAGAGGATGAACTGGAGAAAAACGAAGTTGAATTAATAGTCAATAATGATAAAATAGAGAGAGAGCTTAAATACCAATACGATAGAAAGAAAATCCTAGAGGAAGAAATAAGAAAAGCAGAAGGAATACTCAAAGACAAATATTCCAAGGAGCTGGAATACGTTAATAATAAGATAAAAGTTCTTGAGTCAGAGTATGAGGATAATTTAATTAGATTAGCCTTCGTAAGAAACTTAAAAATAATAATATCTCATAAGAAATTTCTAAAAGAGAAAGGAATATGGGAAAAATTTGAAGAATTATCTAGAAAGATCGAAAAGGAAAAAATAAACATAGACAAATCACTTTTGAAACGTAGAGAAATAAGAGAATTCCTTTCCTCATTAAATAATGAATACGAATTAATGAGGATCTTTGAATAAAGAGAAATAAATGAATTTTAATGGGAAGTTCTTAAAATAATGAATTATTATATTCCTTCACTAGGGAGATTGAAGGAAATGTAAAGCCCCCTATGGCGACGTTACCTAAGGTGAGGTAAAATGACAAGGGGGCAGCAGCATCTCGACATACAACACCTCAATGTCAGCAACACACATCTAGTCATCCCCCCGTTATTTTTATTAAATAGAGCCGACAATCTCTTGAGGAAAATGATACCTAAATACCCGTTCATAATCTCTCCGCTTTTCCTAGTGACTTCGTTTTACTTTTACCAAATAAAAATGGTCACGGTATCCGAGATTTACGTTTTTCTTTACATTTCCTTCTTACTCTCTTACATATTCGTGAGGCATTGGGCAGTCCCTCTAGCCTTGAACTTATTACCCGGTCTAATACCGGCGTTCATGGCAAACCAGTTGGCGGTGTTAATAAACCAGTCTCCTCAAGCTATCCTCGGTGAGTTCATCTTATTTGCAATCTTTGGAATAATAGCTGGTTTCTCTTTGAGAGGCGTCTTTACGAGTGATGACAATGAGGGAGGGGTCGGCACCTTTCTGGTTATTGTAGGGGTAATAGTTAACACGTCTTATGTCTTAGGTGCTGGGTTTACCCCTACTACTTGGGGAAACGCGATAATAATGGTTTCACCTTTTTACTTCACCACTTCGTTAATCACACAAATCCTCCACTTCCAATACAAGGACCCTTCAAAGTTTACACAAACTTATATGACACCCCCGGTGCACTTCACATTTAAAGGGCTACCGCCGGGGGTAGATGTGACGATAACCGTTAACAAGGTGACTTACACGACGAACTCAGATTACTTGAGAGTCCAGCAATTAGGTGTTAATGACTACCACTGGGTCGCTTACGACGTAATCACACCCAACAACGAGATCTACACCCCGGACGTGAGGGAAGGTTTCGCCTCGCCCGGGCAGGGAGTAGTCATAAATTACATCCTGGCCACCCCGCAACAGTCTAGCCAACAGAGCTACCAATACGTTACTTTCATAATACGCAATCTACCGCCCTCACATGAGGCGACGATAACAATAGGGGGAGTGACCTACAAGACCAGTTCCAGGCTTGAGGCGACTGTCGAAGGTAGTTGGGTGGCAGACGACGTCATAGTCGGCAATAAAGTCTACAAACCTTACCCAAACAGTGGGTACGCTAGGTTCGGTGACGTAATAATAATAGACTACCGCATGGTGAGTTTTCGCACGCCGTCGAGGAAACTCTCGCCCGGTAACCTCCAGAGTTGGGACCCCAAAGTATGGGTCGGTAGGACACTTTACGTATACGAGATAAAGGACGTAATAGGTGAGGGCGGTAACGGTTACGTCTTAAGGGGAGAATACAACGGGAAGGAGGTGGCCGTAAAAGTACTGAAACTGGATCATGGTAACGCCGAACAGTTCTTCAAAGAGCTGATTAAAGAGTAGTCTAACTTAGTGGCGATATCCTCGAAACCGAATGTCGTGAAGATATACGGTGTATACGTAGACGAACAAGTGCTCGAGGACATACTTAGGGGGGACTTGGAGTTGTATAAGATGCAACCGCCCATGATAGTCATGGAGTTAATGAAGGGAGGTTCGATGTCCGACCTGTTAAATGACGACACGTTCTTTTATTCCAGCAAGTGGGAGAAGACTGTTTATAGGGCTATTAAGGACATGGCTGAGGCTTTGAATTTCCTTCACTCCCAAGGTTACGTGCACATGGACGTAAAGCCCCAGAACATCTTCCTGACCGAGAGGCCTAAACAGCCTTACGAGTTGGATAACGTAAAGTTTAAACTAGGTGATTTAGGGAGTGCCGTGAAGGTGAACGGTAAAATAAACCAAGTTACTCCCCTCTATTCACCTCCCGAGGTATACCTTGGAGTAGCAAAGCCCTCAATTGACGTGTTTTCGCTGGGTATGACGATGTACGTTTTGCTCACTAGACGGGAGGACAGGCCGGACTTAAACGATATGGAAGATGCCTTCAACTGTTATGTTAAAGGCGATATGAACTGCGTGAAATTGAAGGTCGAGTCGTCTAAAGCTAAGTTAGCTACGTGGGATCCCAACGTACCGGACGTGGTGAAGCCACTGTTAAAGGGGATGTTGTCGCCAGACCCCTCAAAGAGGGTTACTACTAAGGAAGTGGTGCAGTATTTAAGCCGTTTAATCACGTAGGGGCTGACTACTTTTTTACGTTGATAGAAATCTTTTTGTCTGTTTATGACGAATTTCCGTTGATAAATGATGATCTCTCACACCGATGTGGGCAAAAGGGTGGGAGTGATTGCAGAGATGTGAGTCCCGTGCCGCTGGGCTCGAAGGAGTCCCTTGACCCGCCTATGGTTGAGGGCTAAGTCCCTACACTCGATCATGAATGAACATAAAATGATTGAAATGAAAGTGTGGGGACAAACGGGTGAGGGTAGTATGAGGTGACACAAAACGGTTTCTTCCGCTTATAATCAAGGAGAGGTTTGTCCCGCCTTTACTGATTCCTGTTTTAATTCGGTGAGTAGTCGTAGTAGAGCTTATGAGGACTATCATTGCTAGCCCATAAGGAAAATTCATTTCCTCAACCTTTTCGTAACTTCGCTGTTCAGCCTTTTAGTATCACCCTTACTATCGGCCAATTTCCTAGTGTATTCTAAAAGGTCTAACCTCTTAGTGCTCTCTGCTATGTTCTTCAGCACGTTAATAGTCTGGTTTAAATTGTGCTCGTTCAAACTTCTTAGGTTGTAATACCACATCCCCTCGGCGACTATGTCTTGGTCTATACTTTGCACGAAATCCTCCTTACTACTTGCAGTTGTAATATACAGTTCCTTCTTTATTTCTTGTTCTTCTTCCTCTAACACATTGTATTTCACTCTGACTTCTAGTAATTTTCCGCTAAAGTTAGGAGGAAGGTCTATGTACCCGTAGATCCTAACCGGACCTTCCAAAGTGCCTAAATTGATCGGGTTACCGCTATAATTGATTAAATTGACCGGGAATTCCGAGGTAAGAAAAACTTTAACCTTTTGTGCACCAATGTATTCTTTGACGGATTCAGTAAATATTTTAAATAACTCGTCTAGGTTGTCCACGTGATATAAAAGACCGTTAGTCTGGTCTGCCAAAGCCTTGAGAACGCTTTCATTATAATACTTTCCAACTCCTACAAATATCACTTTACCGCTGAACTCCTTCACTCGTGAGGGGGGATCTGTGGGGGACCCGTCAGTTATTACGATGATTTCGTCCGCGTCTTTAACTAGGTTTAGAGCCGTGTACAATCGCGTCTCTTGTGACCCTTTCTGGACATTACTTAGCTGAGAATATGCATACGTCGGAGGGGACATTGTGACTATAGGTATGACCTCGTCAGAAAACGTGTATATACTGACAAAGTTATCTGCCGGGATATACGCTAAAATTTCCTTCAACGCCTCTAATGCTTGTTGAATCCTAGAGGGATATTTAGGAACCCATTCCGGAAATTCACACACCTCTACACCGTCAACAACTCTACAATTAGTCCCGTAGTTAGCGTATTCCGGTAATATGTCGGGGCGCCACATTGAGTCACTGGTATCTAACAAAATTTCAATATGAGTGCCTTGTCTTTTATACAACTTTTCAGGGTTTATTATTATTCTGAAGAAGTATCTGAATGGAAAATTGTAAGACTTTCTATGACTCCCGCTTACTATTACATTTAACATTGCGTAAACAAAGTAACTTCACAATAAAATCTTTTTGGCCACGTAACTTGTCTTTACGCGATCTTCAACTTCGCTAATTAGTCCAGCATTAGCCATGCTATGATCACGTCAGTCTCGTTCAGTCTGATACTTCAACTTCGTTCATTAGTGATACCTTTTAACTTTATTACGCCCGTGACAATTTATGGGTTCAATAAAAGTCGTCTACACACCACGTAACTACAATTATTAGACAACCTACCGTTTGAGGCCCCTTATGAGCCCTGCTCATAAATTGTTTTAATTTGTGAAAATTATCCTTAGCGCACCCGAAGTTCATCTTTAACGCAGGGCTAAACCAATAGAACCCGTGGAACACTACAGAGACCAAGTGTTTACCCGTGGCGTAACTTTTCCTTACTTTTAATTACTTCTAATTCCACCCCGGACCCCCTCTCAAGGACTCATACACAGTCACCCATCGGGGCTGGTCGAGGAAAACACCACTACCCTCCAATCCACACTTTTATCACTCCCACTCTCGTGGGCAGTGCTCGTCATCAGTTAGGGGGGAATCATCAGTAAAAGCACATTGTAATACTGTATAAACACGACTTGTCAAAACGATATTTAGATTAAAAATAACGGGTAGTTACGTAGAAGCGTTAAAGTCTCGAATAAACGGCGGGAATAATGAGGAGGAAACCCCTGAGGTTGGGGCTTTTGAACCGTGGTATAGACAACTGTCTTTATAGTACCTTGGCAGAGGCTTAAAAAGTTGTTTTACAATTATCACGTGGAAAACCATGAGGGAATTGGATTTAGATGAATACTTAACTTTAATGGCTTTAGGAGTTTACTAAGCTACCGAATCTACTGTCGTTTGTAGAGATAAGCATTTTTGCCTTACAAATCTTAATCCAACAAACTACTTCACTAACCTCTTTTTCACTCAGAGGTGCTTCTGGATCTTCAATTATCAAGAAATCCCCCTCGGTAGCCGTGGTAATATAATACCTATAAGCTTAAGATGTTTGAAGGGGCGTTATGGAGCGGGAGCGTATCAACGTATACCGTGCTCTCCTCATTATTAACCCATATCTTATGTCCGTTAATTACGTCAGAAAATCCTTGAGGCGAAATCATCCCGTTGATAAAATCAGTAGCTATTCCGAAAGCCTTAGGTATACCCGGTGCACCCTCGTACTGAAATACTAGGAACTTATAAAAAACGTAAATCAGCCAGGCCCTAGAAGAGGGGATTATTTTAGGCTTAAGCTTTTCAAGAGAGGAGAAGCAAAAAGAGTCGACGTCGAAGTTAGCTTGAATACAAGAACTCTTAATTTAGGGTTTCTCTTTTAGCTTAACCTTTGCCTCTATACTAGAAGGTTGAATGCTCCCCTTAACGAGTAAGCTCTTCCTCTCTATTTCGAAACTAGCAATAAACCAATTTTTTACCAGTTCTAGTTCATTAACTGTAAGAGGGACGTTAGAGGTTATATTAAATCCAATATACTGCCCGTTGAATACCGTGACTTTACAGTATTCATAATAATAATGGTAAGGGAGTGTTATCATGAAATTAATCGTATAAACCATGAAATGTACAAGTGAGGTGAAGGAGAGGATGATAAAAAATAATTGGCATAACCAGGCCCTCATCATTGACTTAAAAGGTTCTGACTTTAATGTAACATACTGAGAATAGGAAAAGAGAGCTAGCACTGGCCGACGTATTTGACGGCAACTTGAATAGTAGTTCCGTCACTAAGACCGAGACTCAATTGATATACAGAGCCTGGCTGGAACGTGTTACCAGAAGTGTTCGGGAAGTATATTGTCACAGTATTTATCCCCGGTGTAAGAGGTATCTCGCTGCTATAAGCCTGTAATTCAGTACCCACAATTGCACCACTAACAATTTGAACATTTGCGTTAGAATGCAAAGTAAATACCGCTTTTACTGTACCATTAGGTAAAGTGCACATAGTTCCAGTCCCTACTTGGTTCACTGTCGGCAAGCCGTAATATTCCTCCATGTTAGCTACAACGCTTATTTGTTCGCCATTACTTAACGTAAGTATAATATTATAGCTCTGCATATTACCCAACTCCTGTTGCGTCACGGAATTAAATGTGATGACTACACTATTTTCGCCTGGGAGTAAAGTATTAGGAGTTATGTTAGTACTGGATATTGAAGTACCACGAATACTGGCGGAAGTTATAGTTATCTTTCCCGTAGAGTTCAGGGTGATATTAGCTATTAGTTCATTGTTGAAAGGATTATAACATAAGGTCCCCCCTTGCGGGGTTATAGCAACTCCACCGGTTATAGCAACTCCACCACTGTGGTACATAACGAGGAAAACTGCTAGTACTGCAACTACTACAGCTATAATACCGCCTACAGCACCTACTATAATTTTGCTTGACGACTTTTTAGGAGGATAAGGTGTAAATTGGTAGCCACACCTTTGGCAAAACAATGCATCGTCCGGATTGGGATAACCACATCGTGGGCAGATCTTAGTCATGGTTCAACCCTAGTTGTAGTTTTAATGTAGATTTTAATAAAGATTTCTCAAGCTACTACAATCAACCTAAATATACTACTGAAAAATTACCGCTTAGAGGTCCACACGCAATTTTATCGATTTCCATTATTCGTCAAAAGTTTAAGCAATTACTTGGTTTAGACGTTCACTATCAGTAGTAGCTAGGTGAAAGAAGGCACTTTATAAACTCTCCCTCAGACTGGGAATGTTAAGTTATTAATATCCACGCTGAACTTAATGAATTAGCTTGACGTCTACGTAGTCCTTCACTGCCAAGAAGTCCTTGTCCTTCGTCACTAGCTTCTCGTTATAAGCCTTAGCTGTTGATGCTATTATCAAATCTAAATCAGCTATCAACTTACCTTTGCCCTTCAGCTCATAATACAACTCAGCATATTCTACCGCTACCCTCTCGTCGATCGGGTAAATATTGTAAATCTCCTCCAACTCCTTAAGGGCTTCAGACCTCTTCTCCTTATCTAAAACTCTTAACACTTCCATTAAGGAAATAACTGAAATGGAATCCCCCGGATTAGCAATTCTTCCCCTTAGGAAATCTATTAAAACTGAAGTGTCTATTAACGTCATAACTTAAACTCCTCGTGCATTTCCTCATGGCTCTCCTCTATTCTTTTAATATCATCCTCGCTCAGTATCTCCCTTAACCTCGTTAAACCCCTCTCCGCCCTCTTTTTCTTGTATTCATTAACTAATAAGAGCAAAAATTCGTCCCAACTTAGGTCTCCCTTCTCCCTTTCCAACTTCTCTTTGACCTCTTCGGAAACGGAAATGGTAGTTATCCTCTTACTCATAATTATTAATTAATAATTGTTCCTAAAAAAGGCTACTCGTAAATAGAATACGTCTGCGTTGACTCAACAGTCTTCTTTATTGACGTAGCAGAATAAAGCTTTAGGTTTCACAAAAGACGGGTTTAGGTTGGAGAGCGAATACGTGGTAAATGAGATAAGATGAATATCCCTCTCCAAATTTTGTGGGAAAAGTGAAGGGCTAGAGATGCATGAAAATGAATAGCTTTATATCACTTATTGGTGCGAGGGATTATGTTTGCCACGGATAAGAGTAACATAAGTCCTATTCTTATCAGCACAATTCACATCTAGTCTTGTTTCCGTAATCCTTACTGAAAAACTGATAAAAATAAACTAAGGAAAACGTCACTTAAATATGCGTTCTCCTTATTTCCGCTTTTCCTCTCGACTTCTTTTTTCTTTTACAGAATGATGTTGTATTATCTGTAATATACATCATTCTCTAATACTCTTCCTACTCTCTTACAATTAGCGAGGCAATTCCCTCGGCTTGAACTTACTATCGGGCTTAATACCCGCGTTCCTAGTGAACCAATTAGCGATAATAGCTGACCAGTCCCCTTTAACGATCCTCTTGGGTTTCATCTTTTTGGCGATCACTGAAACAGCAGCTGGGGTCATTTTGAGAAACATGTTAGCCGGAGGGGAAATATTACCTTATTTCTCGTCCTTGTGATAATAATTATTAATAGTGTATCTTACATACTAGGTACAAAATTAACCACAGCTAGTGGGTAAACGCAATACTTATAGCCTCACCATTTTATTTCACTACCTCATTAACCACGCAAGTACTCCGCTCTAAGTATAAACCTATGCAAACTTCCACAACACCCCCAGTACACTTCTTAATAAAGGGACCACCGAAAGGCGTACAAGTAATGATCACCGTTAACGGAAAGAAATACATAGCAAAAACTAATACCTTACGTTTCGTGATATCAGAGAAGAATGCTGTTAATTTTGACTCACAATGAATTCACTTTTTAATACTCAAAACCTTATATCGTTGTATTTCAGTTATTTCCAACATAGAGAAAAAACGTAAAAAGTACACGATTTAACAGCGTGAAAGGTTTCACATCCTTCTGGGGGTAAGTTATCAACACTAGTAGTAATTTCATACTGTGATACTGGTACAAATAAAGGTAGGTTGGGTGATTAGATGTGTTTACTCGTGGCGTAACTTTTCCTTACTCTCAATTCCTTCTAATTCCACCACGGGCACCCCTCTTAAGGGATCACACACACATTCACCCATTGGGGCTGGTCGAGGGGAACATCACTGCCCTCCCATCCACACTTTTATCACTCCCCAAACCTCGTGAGCAGTGCCCGTCATCAGTTAGGGGGATTGTAAATAAAAACTACTACTTCGGTAATACTGTATATAAACACAACTTGTCAAAACGATATTTAGATTAAAAATAACGAGTAGTTACGTAGAAGCGTTACAGTCTATCTATATACTCATTATGCACTTATTCCTACCATTACCGTTATTGTCTGAACCTTGCCTATCAAATGTAATTTTCCTGAAACTGTCGTTAATCTCTTACGATAAAGTGACTTTACGGATAGTCTGTTGATTACCGGTTATTGAAGGATAGGGTAGTTGTAGATAAGTTACACGAGTTCACCCATGGGTTACCTAAGTTATGATGAGAAGAAAGAGTTTTGAAATGGGTTAACGAGTTGTACAACATCATTACTTCCACTCTAAAAAAAAAAAACAAAGTAAAAAAAGTCAGTTGAAGAAGGTTGTACAACATCACTACTTCCACTTTTGGTTAAAAAACGCTTTAGAGATTACCTAGAGACCATACTCTTTTTTTCTTAATTTCACATAGATATACCTACAAGTTTGCTCCCTACCCTCCTTTCAGCATATTTAATCAAATAATCGTATTGATACGTCTGTAAAGGATAGTCAACGCAGGTCTATTTAACTCGTTCTCTGGAGAACGATCACACCAACATTAAAATGCATACAATGAACCGTACTGAGGAGTCGCTAATTAAGACTTATTTTTAGCTTACTAACCTCATGTCTCTTTAGAACAGTATTTGAATCGACAACCTAAACGCCGATACGTCTGTAAAACTGGCCCAGGTTAATCTTCTCTCCCGATGAAATTTCTATATTGTAGTTCCATAGTGTTAGTTAGTTAAATAGTTATATCCCCCTTTTTATTCCCAATTTTTGTTGGGAGTTTCTTTCAATTAATCAGTGAACAAATAAATTCTCTTTCTAGGTAACGTCAAACGCAATTCTATTCATCAAAATCCTAAAATGACACGGGAGTAAGCAAAATTCAGTAATGACAAAAACATTAAGGACAATAAAACTTATATAAGAGAAGAGTAGAGATAAGTTATGAAATAGTATAAAAACCTTCAGTTAATCCTAAATGGAATTGAAAGTCATACCGATGACGAAGTATAGCATTATCCTTCCCATTGGTTAATCCTAAATGGAATTGAAAGTTTCATCACCAAACGTTTGTGCTAGTGTTTTAATGATTTCGTGTGTTAATCCTAAATGGAATTGAAAGTTCAACTACATGATGCTCTTGTAGAACCTGTTGCAACTCCGTTAATCCTAAATGGAATTGAAAGTTTTTCCTGTTAACGTCAAAAGCTAGCCTTATCCAGGAAGTTAATCCTAAATGGAATTGAAAGACCTTTTTAACGGTTCTGTTTTCGCGTCTTCCGAAACGATGTTAATCCTAAATGGAATTGAAAGAACGTTATTCCGGCGTATATATAACCAACGTTTATCCCCTCCTCGTTAATCCTAAATGGAATTGAAAGGCCGAAAAGTCGTAAGGAACTCCTCAACGGAAGTACTCGTTAATCCTAAATGGAATTGAAAGGATATGTTACGTTGTCACCACTTTGGTAGGTGAAATCTAGTTAATCCTAAATGGAATTGAAAGTATCCATATATTATACGCATCTCCGGTTCCCCTCAGCTTGTTAATCCTAAATGGAATTGAAAGTTGACACTCTGAAAATCTAGCTGAAGTATCCATGAGTGTGTTAATCCTAAATGGAATTGAAAGTTGACTTCCAGCTGGGTAGCCATTTCGGCCCCCCGACTTGTTAATCCTAAATGGAATTGAAAGATAAGAACATCTAATGTATATGCTTCCGCATCATATTCTGTTAATCCTAAATGGAATTGAAAGTGTAAAGGTGTCCTTAAGCATCTTTATCCTCATCCTTAATTGTTAATCCTAAATGGAATTGAAAGATGCCACGCCAAAAGGTGAGTAGTATCTTTCACCGCCTGCAGTTAATCCTAAATGGAATTGAAAGTGCTATCGCCAAATACTTCGTTACGGGGTCATACTCGAAGTTAATCCTAAATGGAATTGAAAGCCGCCCCCCATGGAGTATTCCCCTCAGCCAGAGGAATACTCGTTAATCCTAAATGGAATTGAAAGTATATTTCGGAAGTTACGTTACTTTACCTGGATACTTCCAAGTTAATCCTAAATGGAATTGAAAGCGACCCATCCCTTCAGAATATATCTCTTTAACCTCGGCAAGTTAATCCTAAATGGAATTGAAAGGCCAAACAAGACCAGAGCTTGACGTCTAGACCTGATATAGGTTAATCCTAAATGGAATTGAAAGTAGTTAATGTTCCTATCCAGGCAGGAGGGTCCTCAGGGTCCCCAGTTAATCCTAAATGGAATTGAAAGCGCATACGAGGTGTATGGAGTCCCCTTCGTATATCCTCTCCGTTAATCCTAAATGGAATTGAAAGTATCGTGAGAGTTAGGTCTTTTTACTAAAAAAGTAGGGATGTTAATCGTAAATGGAATTGAAAGATCACATAATCAACAAGTACTCCGTGACGACAAACGTGAAGGTTAATCCTCAATGGAATTGAAAGTTTTATCTTTGTACTTGTAAAAATCTCAATTTCTTGACAAGTTAATCCTCAATGGAATTGAAAGATCAAATATAGCCTCACAATTTATAAATGATGCCTACGGAGTTAATCCTCAATGGAATTGAAAGAAGGAATGCCTATGGGGGGCGGAGCTGGCAAAAATTCTGTTAATCCTCAATGGAATTGAAAGTCCATTATTATCTACAAATTTAACTTCTATTTTATTGTCTGGTTAATCCTCAATGGAATTGAAAGTTATAGCTTTCATATGTAAAGCCCAGAGTGTCCTTAAGTTAATCCTCAATGGAATTGAAAGTTTTTTATCACCTCATGATGATTATTCCAATTACGATTAATATGTTAATCCTCAATGGAATTGAAAGCAATATTTTTCCATCTGCAGTGCAATAATACTTTCTTACCGTTAATCCTCCATGGAATTGAAAGAGCATACCAGACCCACACTTTCCCATTGGTAATGTTCGCAGTTAATCCTCAATGGAATTGAAAGAACTAGCGCTAACCTAACTAGTTTACCCTCCTTACCTCACCAAGTTAATCCTCAATGGAATTGAAAGGTCACATAATTAAGCGTGGCATCGGGAGTAACTTGAACTAGTTAATCCTCAATGGAATTGAAAGAGCGGAGGTAGCCTGGGGTATGGGAGACACAGTAGAATTAGGTTAATCCTCAATGGAATTGAAAGGAGAACATGTCACACACACTAATAATCAAAATTTCTAAAGTTAATCCTCAATGGAATTGAAAGTTATCACCTTCAGCATGAAAAGCCTGGGCATTGTGAAGAGTTAATCCTCAATGGAATTGAAAGATAAATGCCCGTGGAAGGGTCAGGACTATGTTACATGCTATGTTAATCCTCAATGGAATTGAAAGCATTAATGTAAATTGTTGATCTTCTGTTCAAGTCTATCTAGTTAATCCTCAATGGAATTGAAAGTGATGCTGTAGCGGAGAGGGTTATTAGTTCTGATGTTTCCTGGTTAATCCTCAATGGAATTGAAAGGACCAGAAGCAACACCAGAAGTCGATGCTACCACATCACGTTAATCCTCAATGGAATTGAAAGCATTTTTGCGGTCAAAACAAGATGACTAAATACCGTTATCATGTTAATCCTCAATGGAATTGAAAGTTTTTACTTTTCAATAACCATGTGTGATGCTTGACTGTACTTGTTAATCCTCAATGGAATTGAAAGGAAGGGATGAACTCCGTACGAGTTCGGAAGATGATGATACGTTAATCCTCAATGGAATTGAAAGTCGAACATCAGCTTAAATATGCTCATATAGGATCCAGGGACGTTAATCCTCAATGGAATTGAAAGTTATTTTTTCGATACGACTTTCATAACTGTTTATCTTGTTGTTAATCCTCAATGGAATTGAAAGTCATAAAACTTCATCAAGTATAACCTCTTCCCCACCTTATAGTTAATCCTCAATGGAATTGAAAGTTATATACTACCTTAATGATAACAGTTACGGGTTGGACATGTTAATCCTCAATGGAATTGAAAGCCTTAATGTGGTAGAGCTCGTGCCCGTTCACGAACTCCTTAAGTTAATCCTCAATGGAATTGAAAGTTTGAAGAAAATCCTAGCGGAACTCCAGTCAGACGGTGTGAGTTAATCCTCAATGGAATTGAAAGGAATTTTCAATAAACCTTATATTCGACTGTATCGTTGTAGTTAATCCTCAATGGAATTGAAAGCCTAGTTTGGTTTATCAGTAACGCTGCGAAACCGAAGGACTGTTAATCCTCAATGGAATTGAAAGCAACATAGACACGTTCGACAACAAGGTAGTCTCCCTGGAACAGGTTAATCCTCAATGGAATTGAAAGACGTACGGGGTCGCGGACTACCTCAAACCCGAACGCTTTTATTGTTAATCCTCAATGGAATTGAAAGAATTCCTTAGCTATCTTCAGCCTGGTGTATCCGTTAATTAACTGTTAATCCTCAATGGAATTGAAAGTAGTTAAACGGCATTGAAAACTGAGGACAAACCTGGGGACTGTTAATCCTCAATGGAATTGAAAGATCAGCAAAGAGTAATGCTAGCATTGCCGTTTACTCACCTGTTAATCCTCAATGGAATTGAAAGAGCATGTCAGACCTACCTGTTCCCACTCATAGTGGGAGCAAGTTAATCCTCAATGGAATTGAAAGGTTGCACAGCTACTGCGTTTGTTAGTACACTTGATACGTTAATCCTCAATGGAATTGAAAGTTGTTGTCCTATCAATATAACACTGTGCATATCGAACACAATTCGTTAATCCTCAATGGAATTGAAAGCAAAAGGTAGACCTTAAGGGACTTCTCAGGTTTTTTGAGGAGTTAATCCTCAATGGAATTGAAAGCTTCTTATAGTCATTACCCCTCAGCTTAGCGAAGTCCCAGTGTTAATCCTCAATGGAATTGAAAGGCAGATTTGAAAAAGACAAAAAGCGTGGTATAATATTGTAGTTAATCCTCAATGGAATTGAAAGGAGTTAAGAAGAAGGCTTCTTCTAGTCTCTTACTATCTAAATTGTTAATCCTCAATGGAATTGAAAGCACATTAACACTTGTTGTTTTGTCCTAGTATCGTATACTACGTTAATCCTCAATGGAATTGAAAGAAAACAAATAGGTATAACAGCTAACGATGCCGAAGATTTCAGTTAATCCTCAATGGAATTGAAAGACTTTTACGGAAAATCTCACTCTCGATCTCGGAAAGCTCTGTTAATCCTCAATGGAATTGAAAGATAAAATAGGCTTTCACATTCCTCCTCAGTTCCATTACTTTCGTTAATCCTCAACGGAATTGAAAGAACCCCTGTCCGCTCACTGAATATAACGTCTTTGAGCCTTCGGTTAATCCTCCGTGGAATTGAAAGGGTACGTTAGGGACTGTGAACCAGCCTCAAAATGCTGACTAGTTAATCCTCCGTGGAATTGAAAGAATTCATTTCCAGTTCGTAAAGGTGAAGAAATCGTTCTAAGTTAATCCTCCATATAATTGAAAGTGCCAACCCCGGTACCCATCGAGGAACCCCGAGAGTAAGGTTAATCCTCCATGGAATTGAAAGGCCCTTCAATTGAGTTGTAGCTGAAAGTTTATATACATGTTAATCCTCAACGGAATTGAAAGATAATATAGCTAATACGAAAAACCTCATATCGTAAGATTCGTCAACAAAAACGTGATATTCATTCACTGGATAATAACACTTGGAAAGATTTTAAAAGCCTTTCATCCCCCTCGGGCTAACCCCGACGGGTCAAGTAGGCTTTTCATCGGAAAGCCCTCAATTAATTATTATCTTAAAGGAATAAAAAGGGTATCGGACTATGGGTATTTCCTTAAGTCGAATTTACACCAGATCGGAAACCTCTTAAGAGGGGTGTGCCCGTTCTGAACTAAAAGTAAGGAAAAGTTACGCCACGGGTAAACACTTTTTACACATCAAAAGAACCTTGGGCCTTAAGCTTTCACTCTTCTGTTTTTCATTATCAAAACTTCTAGTAGTAATTACACGTACTGATTGAATTTTTTCTTAGCAGCTGAGGAGTTTATACAATTATTCTCACGTCGTAGATTTAATGTTAGGATCTAGCCTCATTCTTTGCTCAATTTTTTAAAATTGGATGAGAAGAAAAGCTTAATAGTTGAAAAGATAAGTAATGAATTAGGGATGAGGGGGTCAGGTCAGCTTCCGGGCATCCTATCATAGGTCAACTCGTGTTGTGTACATCATCCCCTCATCCCCATTTCTACTTCTGCAAAGACACTTTTAAAAACTTTTTTGTTTTTATCTTAGCCCTTTTATTATCACAATACGAATATTATAACAGTTCCTTTGTTTCATTATTTTCTTTTACTTTACAAAGAAAGGGGTTAAGGGGGTGCCCGTTCGGAACTAAAAGTAAGGAAAAGTTACGCCACGGGTAAAAAACACTACAACTATAAATTTTACTGCCTTTCTTTCTTTAATAACCTACTATTTTGGAAATGACTAATAGCTTAATATTCTCACGAGAGGACTTAATGACGCACGGATCTCTAAAAGCTATAAGTTGTTACGGGGCAAACTCTCCTATACTGACAGAAGTCGCACTTATCCTTGTTAACTATCGGCGGTCTATCACTCTTTATAACTTCCTCAATCTTTTTCACTACGTGATCCACATACGTGTAGTGCTCTTCTGTAGGCTCTAATTCTAACGCGACTTTACCGTTCATGAAAAGTATAGCCTTTTCAACTACTCCTAAACTGTGTCTGACCAAGTAGGCGTAGGCCATTAACTGATATCTGAAGTGCGAGAAGTTTATCCTCCTATACGCTTTGTTTTCCACTACCGTGAAACTCTTCTCCCCCGCTAAGATGTCTACACAACCGTGAAGTGATCTGTACTTAAGGCACACCTCATACTTAATAGGCTGAGGTAAGTTCAGAGACTTCGCTGCCTCCTCATGAGATACCTTTTTACCCTCTTCCATCGAAAAGGTCTGAGGTTCTCTGAAACCCATTACGTAGTTAATCCAAGGTATTGCCTTACAGAAGTGGTACTGCTTCACGTCCGACACTGTCACCACTTATTACCACCCTCCTCTCCCAGTCCCTAAGACCTAAAGGGATTATATGTAGTATGTCTTCCTTACCGTTTACGAGTTTCTCACATATCCTCACCAAGTCCTTATAACGCTGTGGATCTAAGTCACCTACGAACGCACTCCTTTGTATCCTACTCAGACCTAACCTCTGTAATTCCTTAGCTACTTTATTCCTCTTATCGTTTTCAGAAATATCGTAGACTACTAACACCCACACATACCCCACCCTGAAAACTGATTAAACCACATAAAGTAATCCTACCTACAATAACAGCGTTCAAAGTCTGAAAGCCAATTACATTTATATAGCTTTTACCCTCATAGGCACCATGGATAGGTAAGCTGTAAATAACAACCTCACTAAAACGTGGATTTTTTCCCACGTGGAGATCTTGATAATGCCCGAACTCAGCTAAATTTGTACTATACACTTTAGAACTACTTAAAGGATTGACCCTAGAATCGAGTTCAAAATGGAATAGGGCACTCATTACTACCGCCTCGCGTCCAACCCTTTATGAACAAGTAAAACAACTTTAACTACATTGGACGAATGGTGGTCATGCAACAACAACCACCCCCACCACCAACTGTACCACAAAAAGACATTAGACGAACGGTGGTCATGCCTTCCTCTTTGCCTGCTACTAACTCTGTCCACCACTATTGAAATTTGGCTCATCGTTTCACCACACCTTTACGAAGCCCTTAAACTTCTCTTCTCCCCTAACTGCTGACGCTAACTTTAGGGCGTAAGCCCTTATAGCTTGGTTACACGTCCTCACTTCACCTAACTCGTCCTTCACTCTAGAGTTCAACGCATTAATTACAGCGTCAGCTATCTTCTTCCTGCTCTCCAAATCAAGTATCCCTTCAACAACTTTAGGTTTAAACCCTTGTTCAACGACTAATGACACGAGAGGAAAGTCCACAGTTACCGGTTTAAACATTTCAGAAAAGTCATATACAAGACTAAGCTTACCGCTCCTATCCTTATGTATAAACCCCGCATAGGGATCCAATCCGACTAACTGTAATGCCCTTTGTACGTTAGAGTAAAGTATGGCATAAGCGTAATTAAATGATACGTTATACTCATCACTACTCTCAGGGTCTCTACCTTTCATAGGTATAATCCTGCCTATTGCATGCCAATAAAACCTTGCTGCAGTAGGCTCATCGTCAACCTTAGCTTCTATTTCCTTGTAATCATTACCTTCTATACCTAGCCTCTTAAACCAATATTTTATGTGACTAGCTTGGTTTTTCACCTTAGCCCTTATTATCTCCTTCGGTATATCTGTCTCGCCTTTTAGTATAGTTAGGTACTGTCCTTTTCTCGTGTCCACAGTCTTTACGGGGTCTGAGTGAAACAACCTACCGAAAGGTAGTCCCCTTGAATCCAAGAACACTATATCTATTCCGTGGTCTAAAGCCAACCTTATCGCCTTAGAGGTTATGCTTACGCCTGAGGTCATAATTAAGATCTGGTCTACTTCAGCTGGGGAGATATTCTTTGTTTTAGTGCCTTTCTTACTCAACACAAAAGTCCTACCTTTCGCTGAAAGCCTTATCCCGTAATCGGTTATTTCCAAAGCCTTCATGATTTAACGCCTCCATAACTGATAAGGTGAGTATAACAGTTTCCTATTAACTAACGATATCAGCTCTTTATTTAAATCGTCTATTTCAGGTATTGATATAACGTGATTTTTCTGGAAAGATTTTAGTGTCTCACTGACACAGCTCACTAAATTAGAGGCCTTTTTTAACAACACCCTTTTACCTATTCTGGATTTACTGATAATCACTGTCAGTAGATAACAATCAGACCTTGTATTGTAAACACTGGGTTTGTTATTTAATTGATTTTCTTTTGTCTTTTTATCTCCCACTTTTTCTGCAAGGTACATGGAGATGGGGAGCTGTTCATCTGGACTGCTAATAGTCGTTCTTTCATCTGAATTATCCCTCACCCCATACAATTTGGCCCTATGTCCCAAACGAAGTCTTTTACCCCCAGTCTTACTTTTCAGCCCTCCTTTCCTTACCTTGCCTTTTATCTCCAACGCAAATAGGATTTCAGTGGAGTTAAAGGTGGAGTCTCTATTACTCATCTCCAACACACTCCGTAGAACGGACAGTTTTCAGGACACTTCACGGGTTTACCCGGGTCTCTTCCGTTCTGTATCAGGTCTATTACCTCGTCCCTCTTATCTAGGAAGACTCTTCTCAAGTCGGGTGATATATAATGACCTTCAAACCTTATCTCCACATCGTTAGGATAACCGTTAATATACACGAGGAGACCGTAATCCATAGGAGTCTCTGTTACAGATTCTATTGCTAGGGCATATCCTGCTAAGGCTAACTTGTGGAAGTCCTCTCTTTTTCCGGTTTTAACTTCAATAAGTGTAAATTCCCCTAGAGCATCTATTACCAGCCTATCTGACATACCAATAGCAGAACCGTCTACCCTCACTTCAGTAGACCATGGGAGAAAACCCACCGAGTCTCCACCGTAAAAAGCCTTAGCTTCTGCTAATTGTGACGACCAGATCAAGATCAAGTTACCATAAACTTTCTTACAGTAGTCGTAAATCTCTTGAGGACAGAACTCTTGTTCGAGATAACTCTCCTTAACTATGTCGAATGGGTCCTTACCCATAACATACATCCTCCTCACGTCATTCAACGCCTTCGAGAACACTCTGTGTATCGCTTGGCCGTAAACTAATTGTGACTTTTCACTCCCTCTCTCGTTTAGAACTCTCCTCAAGTAAACGTCTCTCTTCGTAGGACAATAGTCGTATGCAATCTCCCCCATGGTAAGCCCCATATAGCTCTTTGGCTTTACCGGTGGAGAATAATAATGCCAACCTCTTAGCTCGTCGGGTACGGGGTCATATTCCCTTACTCTATGTAGTCTCTTAAGATGTTGCCTCCAGATCATTAAAGCATTATACAAAAGAAGTTAAGATAAGTATTACCAAAACTGGGTATTACTAAATCCCAAGTTCTAAAGGGAATTAAGATAGTATGAGTTTAGAAATATAGAAGAGTTATGATTAAGAGTCAGAATACCACGGTTAATAACCTTGCTGATGGCGTGAATCAAGTAAACACACCTTCTATTACGACATCCCGATGATAGATTTAAGGTATGTTATTTTTATCATTCGTGAAGTTTAAGCATCCCTCAAGTGTACATTCTGAAATAGAAAAGAACTTAAAGTATCTTAGCCTTTTTACCATTTACTCTGCAGAATTTACGGAAGGTTATTGTATTTTAGGAATTTTGAACAATTCCCAACAAATGCGTAATAAATATAAAAGTGATAATACCACATTATTGCTAAGTATGAAAACTTATCTTTTCACGCTAGGTTTACATGAAGATTTCGCGATTAGAAGGCTAGTCTCTACTAACGCCAGTAAAGACGATGATATTGTGCTCCTGATAAAGTCCCCAATCTCTGCAGGTATTAAGAGAGCATTAAACGCACTTAATGCTGTAACGCTAAAAATGGGTTTGAAGGACCCTATCGTAAGAGAAGTCGAGATAAGCGAAAGTATATTTCAAGTGGTAAGAAAGATAGGTGAAATCTTAAACGGGCTAAAAGACCCGTTAGTAGTAGACGTCTCAGGAGGAGAAAGTAGAGCGTTAATGTTAGGGGTAATACTCTCCTTAGTCATATACAAAAGGATCGGGAGGATATATGTGGAGGAAGATGAAGATTTTTACTTTTCCGTTGAAGAGTTCCGAACAGCCGTAGAAGGGATAGGAAGTGAGACAGAAGTGGTTTTGAATAATGTAGTAGAAGCACCGGGGATTAAGTTGGAAGAGCTAGCCGAAAAAACGGGCAAGAAATTAAAAACGGTTATGAACGAAGTAGGTTTGCTGAAAAAGAAAAGGTTAGTCTATCAGAAGGGAAGAGGAGAAGGAGTTTACCCAACCACTCTAGGAATAGTAGTCAATGATAGCTCGAGGAACTACCGTGGGAAAAAGCTAAGAAAGAGATAAGAAGAGGATAAGGATAACTCATCGGTGATGAGAGTCTGAGTTCAGTTAAAGGGCACTGGGCTGTGATGGTTAAAGAAGTGATTAGTGCCGAGGTAAAGGCCGAGTCGACATTAGGAACAGCAGCCCGTTATGAGAGTGCTGTTATTGTTGCTTAGTGAACAAGGTCTAGTGTCTTAATAATTCATATCGTCGTCGTTAAAGTGTCTTTATTTCGATGTTGAAATAAGTTACACAATAATTTCATTCTAATTCTTCTCGTGACGGAGGAAAACTCTAACGGTAATTTCCGATTTGACGGTGTCACCCTCTAAAAAATCTCTGAGGGTAATCACATTTCTTCTTAATTACATAATCAAACCATTATGACGGTCGAACTGACAGTCGTATATACAGGTATTACATCTATCCTACCTATATAGTAAAGGTTAGTAAAGCCCCCTTTATACGCATAACTTATATACACGTAACTTAACTAACTACACACTTAGTACGGTGATGATAACCTTTCGTAATTGTAGACCTTACTATTCCTACTATCTTGAAAAAGGATGACCTACAAGTGAATGATTAACGCGGTTCACTTCTACTCATTCTCTAAGAACGGTCACCGACATTAAACGTCATATCATGAACCGTGCTTAGGAGACGTGAATTAGCCCTTATTTTCAGCTTGGCTGCTCGTATTTCTTCAGACACGGCACTAGAATGGTCTACCCAAACACTACTACGTTTATAAGTCATGACCTTGGTTAAACTGCTCCTGAAATGAGTATGACAGAATTTCTATTTTTGAATCAATAGAGTTAGATAGTGAAATGATTATATCTCCCTTTTTATTCCCAATTTTTGTTGGGAGTTTCTTTCAATTAGTCAGTGAGCAAATAAATTCTCTACCTAAGTAACGTCGAACGCTATTCTATTCATCAAAATCCTAAAATAACACGGGAGTAAGCAAAATTCAGTAATGACAAAAACGCTAAGCACAGTAAAACTTATATAAGAGAAGAGTAAAGATAAGATATGAAATAATATAAAAACCTTCAGTTAATCCTCCATGGAATTGAAAGTTACTAACAAGAGTATTATATATTTGTAGTAGCTGGGATGTTAATCCTCCATGGAATTGAAAGGACTCATATAAACCTCTGATTGGAAACAGCCCCAAAACTCCTTGTTAATCCTCCATGGAATTGAAAGTTTATTTATAGAAAAGATTAACCACTTTGGGGTTTTTCCTTGTTAATCCTCCATGGAATTGAAAGTCTCATAACCTATCGTTGTAGACAGTCCGTGATCATGAGTTAATCCTCCATGGAATTGAAAGTTGAAAATATACCATGTCCCGTCCTCAACATATACTGTTACCAGTTAATCCTCCATGGAATTGAAAGGACTAACGGGTTGCTGAAAATCGATCCACCTCCACTTGCTCCTGTTAATCCTCCATGGAATTGAAAGTCCTCGATATTGTCATCTATAACAATGTACGCACTATCTGGTTAATCCTCCATGGAATTGAAAGCTACAGCTTGCGGTTTTCCCATGTTGTTTGGACATAGAGAGCGGGTTAATCCTCCATGGAATTGAAAGAAATAACAAAATAATGGTTTTGTAGTATCTGGAATTGGGCTGGGTTAATCCTCCATGGAATTGAAAGGTTAGATAAACAATCTACGGAGAAATTACAGTGGGCTAAAGTTAATCCTCCATGGAATTGAAAGTCTCACTTGGGAATAAAATCGCATTATAAGCAATAGAGGAATTAGTTAATCCTCCATGGAATTGAAAGGACAGTCCTATTATTACACCGACTATTAGCAGGGCTATTGCGAGTTAATCCTCCATGGAATTGAAAGAATACGTATTTTTTCACTTTTTCATTTTCTCCTTCTTCCTCCCTCGTTAATCCTCCATGGAATTGAAAGGGTAATCAGATATATATTGTAGTGAAAGGGAACAGTATAGTGTTAATCCTCCATGGAATTGAAAGCCGTAAATCGCCCCTACACCAAACGCTGCAACTGCTAAATCTAGTTAATCCTCAATGGAATTGAAAGATTTAAACCCGCCCTTCTGTTCTCCTGAGGAGTTCATAAGAAACGACTTAGTTAATGACGTATGCAAATCAATACAAAGGTGTAGGCGTTTCACGCTTAATGACCTGAGGATTATTGTACATATGGGAGAAGGGGTTTCTTTACTCAATTAATAGTAACGCATTTCCGCAGTCGGACACCGGGTGGACTGTGGGGGTTTTTCCCTCGTAAAGCCAGTCAGACAAAAAAAAAGGCGGTGTTTTTCCGACCAACGGAAAAGTCTTATAGTAGTCTTTCACAACTTTTAAATATGACCGTACTCCTGACAACTTTGGGTTTTGATGAGAAGTTCCAAGTTAGGGCTTTCATGAGGTGGTTTAGGGAGTTAGAAGGTGTAGTCATTTTCGGCTCGTTCGAGAACGATTTAGCGAAAAAAGCCCTGAACTCCCTCGTGGGCGTAATCAATTCGGCTAACGTAAAATACGAGGTAGTAGAAGTAAACCCGTACGATTTTAAAGAACTAGTCTTCAAAGTGGGGAGGAAGCTCGAGGACTATAAGGGGAAAAAGCTGGTCTTTAACTTATCAGGCGGTATGAGGGTACTGACTGTTGCACTGCTTTTGACCCTCCTTTTAAAGGACGTCGACGCTATTGTCGAACTGGAAACTGAGGACTTTAAAGGCTATTTCCAATTCTCGATAAGTGACTTTAAGCCCGTTTCGCTCAGTAAGGACCACTTGGAGGTCTTGAAGGCAATCAAGGAGGGGTATAATACAGTTAACTCTATTCACAAGAGGCTCAACATGCCTTTGTCGACGGTGTGGAGGAGGGTTAACGACCTGAAGGAGATGGGGCTTATCGACAATAGTATGAGACTGACTTTCAAGGGCGAGCTGGTACTTTCGACCACTTACTTTTCATCTGATTGAAAAGCTTTTTCGAACCGAAATACATTTAAATGTCCCTTTGTATATGTATTGTTGATGAGTGCAGAAGAAATAGAAGGTCTGTTAAAGAGGGTGGCTAACATGTTAGCTTCGGTAACTATCTACAGCGAGTCCCCTACCTATGTAGACAGGTTTTCGAACGCACTGTCAAAAGAGGCAGTAGCCAAGGTCGTGTACGAGTCGCAGAGGGTCTTACAAGTTGGGATCAGCAACGGTGACATAAAGTTGTCGAGCGTGAAGATCAAGAAAGGGAAGGACGAGGAGAGTAAAGAGGGTGAAGAGGAACAAAGTTACCCTGCAATTTCGATAAAGACTAAGGAGAAGGAGTATAATATCGTGGGGTATCTACCCACGGATAAGGATGTTGAGGACTTCTTGAGACTAGTCGAAAGAGACGTGTATTACGCTAGGAAAGCAGGTGCATTAGCTATGTCCATAGCTAATAAAACCCTATTGGCAGGTGGTAGTTCATGATAAGCGGTTCCTTCAGGTTTTTAATTAATACGGAAAGCCTTAACGGCGTAGAGACAGTAGGTAACTTGTCAAGGCATAGGACAGCCCCGGTAGTGTTGAAGACCTCCGTAGGTTACTTGGTGCGTTACGTACCGGCGATATCAGGTGAGTCCCTAGCCCACGCGTATCAAGTAGCGTTAGTGGATTTAGCGAAGAAGGAGAAGTTGCCTGTAGGCGTTTTCTCGTCGAGGTACGACTTCATAAAGTTCTCCACAGATGAAGTCTTGAAGGAGGAAAAAATTGAACAACCTAAAAAACCCGAAAACGCAAGGAAGTTCGAGGTAGATGTAATGCTTCACGACGTGGTCGCTGACGTCGGCGGTTTCATGTACGCAGGGAATCCCCCGGTCAGGAGGACGTCGAGGGTTAAGTTCGGTTATATGATCCCTGCACTTATCGGAGACGACATACCAGCACAGTTAGAAGCTCAATTCCACGTCAGGAGTAGCCAGAGCGGGCAAATGATTTACAATGTCGAAGTGTCCTCCGCCCTTTACGTGATGTCTTTCTCCTTAGACGAGGACCTAATTGCGGTACCGTCAACGGAGGGAGAGAAAGTAAAGGGAGAAGAGGAGTTAGAGAAGGAGAGACAGTTGAGGGTTAAAGTCGCGATCCAAGCGTTGTACAGCGTGTTAACTGGCAACTTCGGCGGTAAAAAGTCTAGGTTCCTACCGTCAATGAAGTTGATGTCGGGAGTAGTAACGGTCACAGACTTCCCGTTTGTACCGGAACCGGGGCACAGTAATGATTACGTCAAGACGACGATGCAGAGGTTAAGTAAGGCCCAAGGTATATTTAACGGGAAGGGTAAGGCTTACGTGATAAACAACGAGGGCGTAGAAGAGGGAGAAGGTGCTGTAAAGGTAAGTAACGTTGAGGAGTTAGTAGAGAAGTTAATGGGCAAGTAAGAGGGTTCCCAATGTTATATTCTAAAGTTTTTTTAAGACTCCACTGGGGTTTTTCAGTCTCAGTACCGTTTGCCTCTAAGGCTAAGCCCTCTTTTTACTTACCTCCCCCTACTACTCTTGTGGGTGCCTTAGCTTACGGTAAATTCAGGGGGGTAGACAATAGGGCAGAGAAGGGCAAGATGGTGAGCCCGGCGTTTGGTCTAAAGGTCAGGGCGGCAGCGTCATATGAGAGGGACTTCTTGGGCGGGTACATTGAGGACATCGTTAAGAACGTCATCATGTATTTCCAGAGGAAGGAAAGGAGGTTGGAAGAGAGGTACAGATACGGTGTAGTACCGACGGGAAAAGTGTACAGCCCTAACAAGGTCATCAAGGTCGTCTACGTTGCTGACATGGACAGAGGAGAGTTAGAGAAGTGGAGTTGGTCTATAACCAGGTTGGGCTGTAAGGAATGTCTGGTAAGTGTTGAAGACGTTGAAATAGGTGATGCTAAAAAAGTCAAAGGTAGACTCAAGACCAGTTACTATTTTCCTGCCGACGTTAAGGTGATTTCTGGTAGGGTCGAGTATGTGGACTTCTGGGACGAGAACGGTTACATTTGGGGGAGTAGCGGGAATACTTTAAGGTATGCGATCCCGGTCTTGGGGTACCCCTTGACTTGTAACGAAGTCGAGGTCGAAGCTAACGAGGCTTATGAGGTGGGAGGGGAATACGTTGTATTCGGGTAAACTAATCGAAGCCTACGATGAGTTTATTAAAAAGAACAACCTCCAAGATAGGAAGGCTATAAGGGAGACTATTGAAACTCTTGAGAAAGGTCACAACGTGATTCTGAAAGCCCCTACCGGTTATGGTAAAACTACTTTGACTAAGGTCTTAGCCAATGCTACGATCCACGGGCAGTACTTCGATAGGGTAATTCACGTACTGCCTTTAAGGGCGATAGTCCAGGATTTATATAACAAGTTGAAAAAGGACAGTGAGAGTGGGGTCATCAAGACGAAGAGTATTGCAGCACAAGACATGGACTACTCGGACTCACCGTTTTTTATGAAAAAAGTCACGGTCACTACTCTAGATACTTTTGTTTTGAACTTGTTTAAACTACCGGCTGTTGAGGTAAAGAACGTCTTCAAAAATTACGGCTCGCACTACGAGTTATCGAGGGGGATGATCTATTCGTCGATAGTGATCTTCGACGAGTTCCACCTACTCGGAGAGGAAGGGAGGCCTTTAACAGTAGGTCTGGCTTCTATTAAGTCCCTTACAGACGCTGGAGTACCGGTGGTAGTCATGTCGGCTACTATCGATAAAAACCTTGAGGACTTGATAAAGAAGTACGGTAGGGACTTTAAAGTGGTCGAAGACCCTAACTTTGCAATAAAAAGGGAGATCACGGTGAGGAAGATTTCAACGCAAGAAGTTTTAGATGACGCCGTGAACCAGTTCAAAAAAGGTAAGAGGGTCTTAGTAGTCTTTAACACGAGGGCTGAGGCTGTTGAGTTTTACAAAAAGGTAAAGGCTGAGGGGGTTAACCCCGTGCTAATACATAGCAAGTTTAACAAAAATGACAGGGTAGAGATCGTCAAAAGGATAGTCGAGGAGGGTGCGAGGTTCGTCATTTCTACCCAAGTTATTGAGGCAGGTGTCGATACGAGCTTTGACGTCCTTATCACCGAAGCCAGTCCGGCATCGAATTTAATTCAGAGGGCCGGTAGGGTAGCTAGGTACGGGGGAGTTGGTGAGGTTCACGTTTTTCCCTTCAGCGGGAAAGTGTACGACAAGAGAGAGGTTGAGAGTGTCTGGAATTCGATAAAGGACGGGGGTGATTTGCCTAAGTTAGCTGAAAGGGAATACGAGGTCGACTACGCCCTACTAGGGGATTTAACTACGATTGACTATTCCGTATTCGCTAACCACGATAAGACAAAGAATCTTTACGAGAAAGTTTGTAATTTAGTTAGGGACACGTCAATTATCTTAGGTTTTCCCGTCAATAACTTCAGTATAGATTATGCAGTCCCCCTAACTGAGCAAGAGGCTTTAAGGGAGTTAAAGCAGAACGGTGTCATAAAGAATGGGGAGGTAAGTAAAGACGTTGAAGTTAAGGGAGAGTGTCTTCAATTGATGTTCCTTAAGGAAGGAATAGACGGTGTAGTCATAAGGGGTTACGATAAGGAGATAGGTGGTATCTTGTGAAACCTTGTGCCTTTACTAACCAGACTCTGGTAGACCACTCTATAGGCTCGTTAAATTACGCAAAGATGGTGATGACCTCTTCGTATATCGACGTTGCGAAGAGGAGGCTAGAAAAGTTCGGTATCAAAGTAGACGATAGCCTTTTTGAATTATCAGTACTACTCCACGATATCGGTAAGGCGGGGGAATATTATCAGGAGCAATTTGACGACAATTGTGTCGGTAAATTACCGTCTTTCATCTATCATGAAATAGGTTCTGCAATTTTCTTCTATGACAACATAGATGATGAAAGAGTTAAGAAACTGATAGCTCTGGCTGAGTTGAATCACTTAAACGCGATCAGGGGTATTTCGTCCCTTTCAGAGAAGAAGTTACCCAAAGGTTGTGACACAAGAATGTTGAAACTCAAAAGGTACGGAAAGGTGTTATTGGATACTCTGAGGGACAAGGGTTTCAATATCCATTTCCACGTGAGGGACTATACTTTCGACGACTACAATAAAATGCTCCGTGACATAGCTAACAGTAACGAACCTTATTTGAAGTTATATGTGTTTTTTCTTACCCCCATTATTGTGGGTGATAATTTGGATAGTCATTTTGCGAGGGGGTTGGGTGAGAGGAGGAGGTTTATTGAAATTTTAAAAAAGGAGGTAGGTGTGTAGGAAATGTTAGTCCCTCTATATGATATATTCGGGGATAATTTAGTTAAACAAGTCGGAGTAAACAGCGGGAGGTATAAGTTCACTTCGGTAAAGGGGATGCCCTACATAGAAATAGATGATAAGGAGTTGAGGATCACTCTAGATATAGCGGGTCAAATAGCTGAGAGATTGGAGAAAAATAAGAAGAGAGTGATACCTCTGAGCGGAAACGACAAGAAACCTGTTGAAAAGGTGTTGACGTGCTTCAGGTTCTCTCCATCAGACTCTATTTCAACAGTGCTAAAGAAATTTGATTTGAACAGCGGACCGTGTGAGATAGACAGTTTACCGTCTTTTATAAAGCCCGAGTTCTATGAGTACGGCAGGGTACCGGGGAAACCCGGGGGAGAAAAGAGTAAGATGAGGGTTGACGGTAGGTATATCATCTTAGCAATTGCTGGTTGGTTGTTATCAAGGGTAGGTACAGCCAAAATGGGTAACGAGTGGGTAGGTGTTCACGTCTTTACTACTACTAGGTCGTTACTATATAACGCTTATGGTGACTTTGCCGGTGTCAAGCCGGAGACAGCCTTTATCATACTCTTAGCTAAGAGGGTCATAGAGTCTAATTCCAACATATCTTCGGCAAGAGTTTACTTAGTATCAGATGCAGGGGGTCAGAACCCTACGGTAATTTTAGGAGGGTTCACCGTGGACTTATCTAGGTTTCTTGAGAATAAGGAGTTGATAAACGACGACTTAATATACCTTGCTGAGGACGCACTGAAAAGTGATAACGAGAACCAAGGCTTCAATACTAAGGACTTCTCTACGAAGGTCGTTAACTTAGTTTACGAGATTATTAACGGTTCAAAAAAGTTGGAAGAATTGTTATACTTTACTAACAGGGAGGTCTCAATGGAAGTGGTATCGGGGAAGTTCAAAGAGTTCTGTAAGGACTGTAAGGCTTACTGTAAGGCTTACTATTACTCTCAGAAATTAATAAGGGATTTAGCGTGAATTTTTCCTCCGAGAAGGTCGTTAAAGTTTCTTTTACGGTTACCCCTACGACGGACGTTGTTTTACCTCCTTTGACTTCGAAAGTCGTCAAGAATTTGATCCTCTCCGGGAAATTGCTCTCTTCCCTATCACAGCTAGTTAACAGCAGTGCTAAGAATAAACCAATATTTATTTCTAACCTGGGATATAACGGCAAGAGGTTGTTCAGTACCGGTAAACCCTTGACTGCCAGAGCCGGTCAGAGGTTGGACTTCTTCATCTCTTTCCCCTACTACGATAACCTCCACGAGGAACTGAAAGAGGGTTGCTTTGATACTTCTTACGGCAGGTTCTGCATTCAACTCAGCGAAATTTACATTGCCGACTTGAACATGATAAAAGCGGTGAGCTCTAAAGGTAAAAACTTTTTAGTGACTTTTGTGACCCCCACGCTTCTCTCTTCCAAAGTCCTTTTGCCTTCATCACTTGACCGAAAGTTTAAGGGTATAAACCCTGGTTTTTCTCTGATCCCTTCTGTCGGACTGATCGTGAATTACGCATATAGGACTTACCACGCTTTACTTGGAAATACTAGTAATCAGGAGTATAACGTCAGGGCTTATAAGTTAGCCATTTTGAGCAACGCCTTGTCGAGGATAATAGGATATAATTTGAAACCGGTGACGGTCGTAATAGGTGAGGATGATAAGGGGAACTTGAGGACTACTAGGGGGTTTGTCGGATGGATGGAGTTTGATATTGTTTATGAGAAACTCAAGAGGGCTGTAACTAAGTACTTGCTGTTTACGTCAGTTTTAGGGATCGGGAGAAGTAGAGGGGTAGGATTCGGTGAGGTAAGAGTAGAGTTGAAGGACCAAAGTTAAAGGAGAGTGATTGATTAAATCGAAAAAAGAGAAAGAGACTTGTACTTAAAAAAATCCTTCATTAAAGTCTCAGCAATTGTGAATCTCATTTTCTTAAATCGCTCTTTAACTAGAACACTCCTTATTACAGCAACGTCCTCTATTCAAGCTATGGGAGGTAGAGCTTAACTGGGTGGATGGGGAAAAGGCCTCATGAGTTCGTACTAATATACATGGCTAATCGGTTTTGCAAAGAGGTACCAGCAAAGGTTAAATCTTGTGTTTTTTAAGCATTTTTGCAAAGTACTTACTATATCCACTTGCGTAGGGGAAATCATAAGTCGTATAGATTGCACGGAACTATTTCATTACCTTTCTTATATATTAAGTTTAGTATCTTTTTAAATTTCAACATAACACTACTTATCAGACGAGTGGTGGGAAGCTAGGGATGCACGTTCAACAAGGCTTATAAATTAGCTGTAAGATAAAATTATTATGGTGTTTAAAGACCCTGAGGGACACGATGAAATTGAAGAGATAATTGCAGAGGATGAGCAAGAAATACCGTATATTGGTGAGAACAAAATTGGAGAAATAGAATATTACATAGTTAAGGAATTACGAAATTACGGTTATTTCGCCACAAGTCATACGATATCCATGGGAGGATACACAGAAGCAATAGAGATAAGTGGTAGGAAGTCATATTACATTGGCATTTCTCGCAATGAGGTCGCCCATATTAATATCAAATACGAATTGTCCCCATACATAGATTTAAATGGTACTAATGTATTACACATAAGGCATACGGCGACGGTTTCTTTCTCTAGTGAGGAGCAAGAAATAGAAAGGTTACTAAGGGGAAGGTCGAGTATAAATATAATGGATACGTTTTCGCAGAGGAGGGCTATAAGAGATGTGACAGATAGAGGACTTATGTTCGCCCAAGAAGTCCAGAGAATTCATCGCTCAGTAATGAATTTAATAGTTTATATTCTGAGGAATCGGTAAAAAGGGAATAATACTTTCCGCAATATGCATAAATATATAACTCTTTTACATTTTATCAAATTAGGAAGATTTAAATAAAAATCAATTCTTATCTCTCTTTCATTATATCCTGACAAAAGACGCAATTAAGCTGTTAGCAGCGGTTTTCCAACATATATAGTAAGTGTATGTACTTTAATGGAAAAGACTCAACAACCGCCACATCGGACAAGGTTCTCCCGAAAGGCTTAATAATAGAGATGAAGATGAGCGGTTTCTTCGCGTCTTTTACGGGTGTGAGATGGGGATTATCGCACATAAAGGGAGCGGAGACCTGAATCCTTTTCCGCATCGTTTGTAGAAAAAAAGAATTGGTAGGAAATCTTTCTGCATAAAGAATTAATGTTCTCTCACCGGACGTAAGGTATGCCAAAGAGGTTGACTACGTAGATGTTGATCCAGTATTGTTGAAGTACACTACTAACGAGGGGGTATACGTCTTATCATTTGTAAGGAAAAATGACGGAATGGATAGTGATTTTCTGATCAACGAGGAGCTTTAATGACTCTGGTGAAACCTAAGGGCAAGGACAAATTACGATTCCATATAATACTATGAAGTCATTCCTCGTGGTTCCTCAATATTCAAATATATTCATAAATTCCCGGAAAACTTTGGAAGTGAGACTATAAATTAAAATAGTCGGGTACAGTTACAGTAGATGAAGAGGGAGGGTAGTGACACCAAATAGAAATCAGAAAAAAACTTGAAAGAGTGTATTAAGGTTGACATAAACTTGGGAAAAGATGGAAGAATACTAATAGCGTCAGACATTATCTGTTGAGGATATTTATGGTACTAATGGAGAGGAAAGCGCCAGAATCAAGGAGATAGAGGAGGCATTAGGTTTTGAAGAATGATTGATTCAAACGTACTTATTAATGTATTTTTCTCCGACCCTCCATACGGTGAAAAGGAAAAGAAGTTGTTGAAAATTGGGGAGGAAGATACGTACTTTTCTGCTTTGATTATCTCTCAACATCGGTGCACTCTGACGGAGAATTGGTCGAAGTGATTCCTTTATTTATCTTTGACCAAATGAAAAGGTTCCGGAATAGACGTAGCTATTTTAACAGCAAAGATTTTGATTGCTTTCTCATGAAGAGAATTTTAGTTCAATTAGAAGTAGAAGATTATTTTAATCGAGGGAATAAAAGGGTTGTACCTCCATTTAAGATTTTGTTTTGGGAATCGATGAAAATAGAATCAACCCAAATGCTTTTCCACATTTTCAATACAATCACCATAGCATACGCAGATATCGTCCCCGCATTTCCAAAGGAACGTCACGTTCTGCTCAAATCCGCCGTGAGCGATTAGATTCCTCTTATCCGCTGAGCATAGCTTAGGAGGCTTTTCAGAAAGAATTGTCGCGTAGAGCGTTTGAGAGTCAGGGATTTTACTCTTTGCTTTCTCTATTTTGCTAATTTCATTTAAAACAACGTATTTTACGGAGTCTGAAGTTGAGTAATTTTCAGCGATCTTACGAATTTCGCTTAATTTATTACTACCTTGTGCTATATGACTAGAAACCTTAAGTAATGAATGTAAATAACTCACCTCAATGGGAATATTCTCGCTGTAGATCACATTGCCGTTCTCAAAGTTTATCTGTAACGCGAAGTTGCTGAAGTCTAATTTCCTGAGGTTGTTCTCTACGACGTTCAAGCAGTTATTAATCTCGCTCTTCTTCGATATTAAATAGAGGAATATTCCTGAGGATAAGGCGTTTACGACGTGGTAAATGAAATCCGCATTGCACATGCTGGTGTTCGCATTCTCTGAACTCGCCTTAAGTGAATTGTATATCACTTTGAATACCTTATTTGTTATCACGTTTTTGCTTTCGCTTGACAAGAAAGGTAATAGGATTGAAGACAAAGCCTGTCTCACTGTAATTTTCTCAGAGTATATATCATCTATAGTGTAAGGACCTTGATTACCTCTGGTTACGGGTTCAGAGTCATATATTGTTAAATTAACTCCGTTCTTGTTATTTTCTACGACGTAAGTATATGTAGCAAGCTTTATCGCGTCTGTTGCCAACAAAGGCATGTAGTTAATCCCGTGGGTTATGTCTATGTAAATTTCGTCCGGTTTGCTCTCTTCAAGGATTTTTAAAGAATTGAAGTATATGAAATTAAAAAAGAGGGTGTTTTTCCTATCCTTTTGAATGAACCTCGTGCCGTAAATATTTGGAGCAATTAATAGGTCGAATTCATTGCCCAGCTTTTTAGTCACTTTTTGCGTTACTGAATTTTTGCAACAATTATAGTCATTACAGTTAGGGTCACATAAGCTTAGTCCGGCGTAAACTGCTATTTTATCGATGTTTAGTGCCTGGGATATTGCATAAAAGGAAGCGTAAGTATTGTACGGTCCTTTATCGTTTACTTTATACTCTACCTTATCGTAGTTCGAAGGGTCTCCTATAGGTGCAAAAAGAACCTTCATAGATTATAGTATAGTAAAAAACGATTCTTAAGAATTTCGGCTCGGCACACACTACGCGAAAGCCTCGATGATGATCTTGTAACTCCGTCAGAGCTAGAGACGTAGACCATTAGATAGCGTGGTGAAATGGTGAATCCGCTACTCCTAGAGTTATACTCATCTCCACGTGGGCTGTAGTAATTGTATAGGTCAGGATTGATGACTTTTGACCACACTAAATTGTTTAGAGGATTAATTTGTAAGTTTTCCTTTATCGACACCTCATGTCTTTCCGGTTTCCTTTAAGTTAATAGATTTAAACGATTTTTAGTTCTCAAGCTTTTCAAGGTGATTGAAAAGGCTAATATCTTAGATTTTATGGTAATTTCACTTTAACTAACTGAGAGTGATCTTTCTCTCCATGCGTTACGTCTCTCGCTTTATATCCTTAGCGGACAAAACTTTCAACTCCCTCTCTACTGCCTTCCTGAGCTTATTGTCCTCAGTGACCAAAGGCAAATCAAGCTTCCTTGCCAACCAAACGTAGGAAGCATCGTAAAAAGTTGTGCCATAATCCATTGCAATCTCCTCGGTCTCCATGCAGTTTACGTCCTCTAGGTTTATGGTATTCAGCACTTTGGAAATGAAAGAGAGTAATCTTAACCCTTCTTCTCTACTTATCCTCTTGAGAAGGAGTACCTCTTTCCAAACTATATTTCCCAGCTCGAACTTAGCCAGAAATACTGTATAATTTCCTCCAAGAAGTTCAATTTTACCCTTCATTAGCAGTGCATAAATTGATGAAGAATCAAAAACGTAACTCAAGCGTTATCTACCTAGGATTAAATAACGCGTGGCTCAAGTATTATCTCCATTAGTCTTTGTTTAACGCTCATCTCTGTCTTCTCTAATTTCTTTGATTACGTCCTCGACAGGTATTTTACGCAAAACTTCTTTAATTTCCTTCGCCTCCTTCTCTAGCTCTTTAGCTTTAGCCTTCTTTACTTCATTTACTAAAGCTCTCCTTATAACTTCTGCCTCGTCGATGTTATATTTTTCCAACTCCTCTTTCAGCTCTTCTGGGATCCTTACCGAGATTACTACACTCTTGCCCATAATTTAATATTGTCGTGTGAAGTTAAATAGTTTACTTTTTGTAAACACAGCTTCTTATATACAATGGCTCACTCAACGCATTCAACTCCAAACTGAAGGCAGTACTCTCTACTTCGAGTGCTACTTCACTGAATACGCTTAATGACAATTTTCCATCTAGCTCACAGTAAGATTTCACCCTTCTAACACAGTTGGTGATAAATGTGACGTTAATTACTCGTCAGTATTAGTTCAGGTAGGTTTTGAGTGACCTTTTATACAATGACAACCCTTGAGACCCCTAAGGCTAGTAGACCGGCAATAGGGCTTATCACCGCGTCCCCTGCCATATACGTTACAAACAAGTATAAAACCCTCTCTTGGTTATGTGTGAAGCAGAAAACTAAGGGTGCCATGAACCCTAGTTAGAGAACGGGTGGACGAAGGAGAAAGCAAAACCTAGCAGTAACCCCTCTACAATTGCACTTAGGTTCTGTTTATACTTATCGTCATATAAGACACCAAACAAGTTGCCCTTTGTGATGAATATAACGACATCCATGAATAAACCGTAGGTCAAAGCGTCCTCAATGAGCCATAAGGGTTCTTCCCTGAAGCCTAAGTGTAGGAAATCGCTTATCAAGTCGTAGACAGTGAACACAGCTATTCCGCTCCCTACTTTTCTTACCAAAGCGACTACGGTAAATGACGTAATTATCCTGAGAACCCCTCTCCACCTAGAATTTCAAAAATATGAAAATGATGCAAAAAAGAGTAGAGATAAACAACAACATCGGTGTGAGTATCCCTGAAGTTATTTATGAAAGGGATAAAGGCGTTATTTCAATCCTTCATCTCGTAAGAGAGAAAGCTGTAACGTCTTACTGCACGATAGAGTTCAGGGTTATTTATAGGGAGAGTGATCAGTCCCAGTCTTAACTCCATGTAATGCTAAGGGAGAACTTTGATGGAAATTCCACAAGCCCTCCATTAAGGCTAATGTACTTGCAATCCCAACAGAGAGCCTTTACGCTGTCAACATCACATCCTGATTTATCAGTCTAGCGGAAACCGGTTGGAAAGCTTTTCCGTCCTCAGTGACAATAATGAAGTGTTACCAGTAACAAAAAGTGAGAGCCCCAAATGTGTCAAGCAAGGTCGAATCGAAAGTGAGAGTTGAAAAACAGTTCTTAACTTTCAAGTCACAAGAGCTCCCTTTACTAGCGACTTTCAGGGTAATACTAAGCCGGTACCTCGAATTGCAATTCCTTATTTGCCCTCTTTCGAGGCTTTTTAAAAAAGAGGGAGAGATGACACAATTACTGTAAGATTAAGTTGTATTTAGTTTTTACGTAATTTAGCTTGTTGAAAGGGTCGTCTACGAACGGTATAGTTATTTCCCTACCGTCGGCAGTCATGACGCGCCAATCCCCTATCTCTTTGAATACTGGTCTAAGGACACTGTTAGCCACGTTTTCCTGCCTCACATTCGTTACAACTATAGTCTTTACAGAGTTCCACGGTACTATCAACTCTCCTTCAAGGGTGTTAGCGATCCTGCCGAACTTCCTTGCGGCTTTAACTAATTTTGCTATGGCATAGATACTTCCCGCTATTAAGCCGACACCGATCAGTACTAGTATCAAGTATGCACTTAAATACGGGGGCGAGACGTAGGGATATCTTAAACCAAACATTGTAAAACCAACTAGTAATATCCCAGCTACAGCTACAAAAGCGAAAAATATTATCCCTAACGTTATCCCCACTACGGCTGCAAAACCTCCTAACCTCTTCCTCCTATTCATCCTATAAATCCCGTCGTTTGTTGCCGCATAGAGAGGTACTAAAACCCTTCCGGGCATTAAGTCATACGTTGATTGTAAAGGGTTGAGGACTACTAACTCTCCGTAGTAGTTAAATTTTCTCCTCATTTATGATCATTTTCTCTCTCATTTTAAAATATATTTCTATTCGTTTCACACGTCCGGTTAAGTACTAGAAAATATTTTGTGTTATACCGTTCCCGGGTGGATAAGAACCCATGCTGACCAGTATAGACCCGTGTCTGCTCACCGATTATAACTATTCTACTCCAAAGAAAACGTCTTTTCCTTAAAAGGGTCCTTTACTACCGCCTTACTGTAATCTACGTATAGCTACTGTGCATACTTTTTTGGATAAGTGAGAGCTTACAGTTTATCATAGTCGATTTCTCTGAGAATCGGGTCGACTATTTCATAAACTCCTTCCTTTCTCTTTTCAATGAAGTTATTGTTTAGGAGGGACTCCAAGGCTAAGCTTAATTCTTTGTCATCTACGTTTCCTAACTTTATTTCCACCCCTCTCTTTATGTCTTTCCAAGTGTTTACTACCTTCAACACGCTCATTATTGTCGTGTATAACCGCTTGTTGCTTTTGCCCTCGAGGAAATGTTTGAACTCGTCGATCATTATCTTCTTACCTTCTTCGATTGTGGAAGACATCGAAGTTTCAAAGCTCATTTTTCTTACGGCGTAAAAGTTCCCAAATAGGGTCAACCATCCTACGACCCCATCTAACTTCTTGACGGCTTCGTCCTCTTTATCAAAACTGATATTCAACTCCTCCATACCTCTTCTGAGAAAATCCCTTGAAGTTTCTTCATCAAAAGGTCTCAGGTTTAATAAGACCGGTGGCCTACCGTGAAGCGGGGACGAAGACGAAGGGTTTGACAACGCTCTGACCACTCCGATATAGGAACCGGAGAATATGAACCTTATTTTAGGGTTAGAAGCGAAAACGTTTCCCAGCACTTCGAGGAATTGCCTACTTGCTTGAGAGACCTCTTGAATCTCATCGAGGCCCATCACTGCGTCCTCCTCGATCGAATTAAAAAGTTCTATTAAGCTATTGACCACTTTTGCACCCCTTTTTAGTTCTATCCCAGCAGAGCCTATAATGAAATTCAACTTAACAGCGACCTTGAAACTAGGCTTACTATTATTTATTTCCGATAGGATTACTTTAACTGACTTCCTCCCCGCCCTGGAAGGGTCGAGGGTTCCCTTCCAGAGGGCTCATCGTTCCCACCATCGATTCGGGATTACATCTCTCATCTGGTGAGCAGTCGAGTGGCTCAGAGAACCACTCCCATTTAAAAGGGGGACTTTCATTGCTAAGCTCTAGTCCCTTGAAGGAAGGAGATAACGGTTGCTCCTCCCACAGTCCCATTAAGCCCTCAATCGAGCTGGAGAGGAGCGTCATTAGCGTCACTAAAAGAAATTTTCACAAAGAAGTATTTAAATATAAGGGGCTATCCATCCCTTGACAAGGCTTTCCGCCCCCTTAACCCCCTTTCTTTGTAATGAACTAAAATTCCTGACTTCCCTCAGCTTGACTTAAATACCCTTGAACCCATAATTTTTCTTCATCTCGTTTATTATGACTTTCATCAAACTGGTCTTACCTATCTCTCTCTGTCCTCCAATTGTCAACCAATTCTTCGATAACAGTTGTGATATAGCGTAATCAATCTCTTTGTCCCTTCCGAATAACTCCTTTCTGTCCTCTTTCGGGTGGAGGTCGAACAACAACTGTACCCACTACAGTTACTGAAGTGAGTACAGTTAAAAACCTTATCCCGACAACAAGCTTGGGGCTTTATCCGCTCGAAATGTCAAATGAAGTGTTTCCGGAAAGAGGAAATGGGTGATCCCGGTTTAAGTTCTCCCCTTCGTGAAGTGTTAGGATAATGCGTAGTTCAACAGTCACGTATTAGATGTTATCGATCGGTCTAACCGAAAATCCGGTCTTAAAAATTGTTACTCGCTAACTAAAACCGAAGATAGTTAGTTAATAAGTGTGATTTTTCTATCCATTTCCAATTAAATTACTAGTACTCCTGATCCCTTAGCGTAACCCCTAACGGTCTTATTTATTTTTGAACCCGTTAATACGGGGTAAACTTCCCTCCCCAACTCTTCTTTTAGAACTTTAGTCTTATTGAGTAGGTCGTCTACGTCACTCACCTCAGCCCTAAGTTTTATCTCTACGGCGTAAACTTTAGCGGAAGTTTCGATTACAGCGTCTATTTCTCCCAATGACGTTTCGTAATGCCTGTAAACGCTTATTACCTTCTCGCCGTTACTTTGTAAATAGTCAACGAAGTTCTTAACGTAGACTTCCTCAGCCACTAAGCCCAAATCACTCCTAGTAGCCTCAACTTTCCTATCGACTTCCTTAATCTTGGTTTCGAGGTCTGTTTTTACTCTCTGGATCTCGTCCTTAAGCTCTTGTTTCACTTTCTCATCATTTGCTAACAGCTCTTGCTTGACCTTCTCAACATATGCTAGCAGTTCCTGCTTAATTTTTTCATCATTTGCTAACAGCTCTTGCTTGACCTTCTCAACATGTGCTAGCAGTTCCTGCTTAATTTTTTCATCATTTGCTAACAGCTCTTGCTTGACCTTCTCGTCATTAACCAATAGTTCCTCTCTGGTTTTCCTAATTTCATCCCTCAGGTTCCTCTCAAGGTCGCCTAACCTCCTTTCAAGATATTCGTAGAGCACTTGGTTAGAAGCGTAATTAGTGATCACTTGAGTTTCTAAAGCGTTAAGTTCCTTCCCAGCCCTTATCTTCTGAACAATGTTGTTAATGAAATCATCAAACCACTTTTTTACTTCCTCTGACATAAGATAAAGTTCGTGTGGGGGTTAAAAAATAATGCGTAAATCGTTACGATTTTGCGTGTTAAGAACGTGTTTAACCAGCGTGATAGGGAATCTAGGACGATATATTTTTGATCAAATCTACCGGAAACGGGGAGAAAGTCTTGAACGATTATAAGGCATTACGAAATACCTCGTTAACACCACCGAGTTATATTCATGCTCTTCACAAAGAGAAGTTACCCTCGATGATAGAAACCGGGGATGAGGGGATTGATGAGGGTCAGAGTCGACCTATGAAAGGTCTCCTGGCAATTTGACCCCCCCCCCCCAGCCTTCGTAATCGATGGGAGCCGGTGTTATTCCATAAAGGGTAGGAGATGAACAAGTTTTCTCCGACTCTGATGGAGTCTAAGAGTCAAATTCACGTAAGAACTTTCTATCTACAAGTAGTTTGGGCGGGATCATCTCTCTCCTCTTCATTTGATTCTTGTAGGTAGGCAATTGATTTTCATAAAATTTAGTTTAGGGAAGAAAAGCTTAATAGTTAGATAAGATAATAGTAAATTCGGATGAGGGGGTCGGGTCAGACCAAGGGGCTCCTATCATAGGTCAACTCGTGTTGTGTACATCATCCCCTCATCCACGATTTCCGCTTCTGTAAAAGCAGATTTAAAATCTTTTCCGTTTTTATCTTTATACTATTATTATCTCGTTAGGAATAACAGTTGTAGCGATGATAATTGTAGCAAAGATAATAGTTTCCTACGTGGTAGGAAGCATAATAATATTATAATTCCAAAGAAGGATTATCAACCCGTTTACAGCAAGGTTGTCATAAGAAAAGTGGGCTAATGTAAACATTTTCACCCGCTGTTAATCAACGCCCGAAGTGTGTCTCTCAATCAAAAATTAATAAAGCCTGAATGTAAAAAAGCTATGTGAACGAGAGGGACAGAGCGTTAATAGAAAAAGTCGGATATTATTACTTACAGTACAAGGGAGTTATAGATATTGAGAAACTATTACAGATTCTGGATCTCTCACAAGAACTCCAAGTAAATAATGAGCTTCTTAATTATATCCACTACTATATCCTCTATCTGGTAACAAGGGATAGCGTAAAATCGGCTAATGAAGCCTTAAGAGAGAGATTAACCTATAAGGAATTTTCGGTAGAATACTCTCAGGAACTGTACGGTCAATTGGACGTAGCTAGGACTATAATAGTTTATCCGCTACTCGTTTACTACGACTTCAAAGAGGGCTACAACGCCCCAGAATACGGGACATTAGGTTATCTTCTAAGGAGGATTTACGAAATAGTAAGTGAAAAGAGAGAAGGGATAAAAATAATTGAGCCTCACCCATATTTTAATTTCTTAAAGGATTTCGATAGGCTGTTTTCGGAGTTAAACTCGGTTAAGGACATCTTCCCGGAAGGCTATTACAGAGACCCGTCCTATACAGACCCTCTGTGGCTTATAAGGACGTACAAAGCCTACATCTTAGCTAAGAAGTTAGAGGACATAAGAATAGGGGAAGGAGGTGAAAAAGGTGATAGAGAATTAATAAAATTCCTAAAGTGGAAGCTCTATGAACTTTACGTTTTCTACCTTGTGGTAACATATCTGTGGAGGAATGGATTCGAGATCGTAAAAGAAGATGAAAAAAGGTATTATGCGGTAAAGAAAAACAATAAGGTTAAATTAGTTTTCAACGCCTCCTTATCCAACTCTACGTTGAGGAAAGTAGACGACCTGCAGAAGATAGACAAGTACAAGGGTAGACCGGACTTGTCGCTTGTTAACGAGAAGCCTATAATATTTGAATGTAAGTATTCTCAGAAAGTTGGTTATATAACGATGGGCAGGTTCAAAGTCATGGCATATACTTACGAGTACCAACCGTCGGCCTCTGTCCTCGTTTACCCCGGGTTAGATAAACGGGGAGTAGACTACGACGATGAGGACTCAGCTACGAGGGAACTTGATAGAAGAGCTAAAGAGAGAGGACTTATTGACTTCTGGTACAATTCCAATTTAATTTACATTGCTATAATTGACCCACTAAAAGACGACGATGAGTACAATTTAAGGATCATAGGTGAAATTTTGAAAAAGTTAGTTTGAAAAAGAGGGGTTAACACTTATAAGTCATTTTCGCTTACATCGGCAACTTCCTCCGGCTTTACGCCAGCCTCTTTTAAGACCCTTTTCATCACTTCTTCAGACGGGAATACTACTATCGTCTCTCTAACTTTTTTCACAATCATAATGCTAATTGTGAGGTAAAAGATAGGGTGAGCAGTGCAAAATTATTTCCTAAGTTCCTTTATGCACTCTTCTTTTATCTCTTCATATTCGCTTATTTTTTCTTTATTTAGAGTACCTAAGGTGAGCTTGACTATTTCGGCAAAGTCGTCAATACTACGTTTACTTAACTCTGAGTAAATAGCTAAAGAATTCTTAACACTAGCCGGAGATATGTTAAAGCTAGTTAACTCCATAAACGTTGACCTACTAGCCTTTCTCTTCTGGCTGAACTTTTCCCTTACACAACCCACAAACTTAATGATTTGTTCTCTCTCGTCATCCTGCAAATTAAAGTTAGGCAAGACCTTAACCAAGTCCTCAGTAGAAGTGGGATAGGGTAAATAAAACGAAACGAATCTCCTCACTAAGGCATCTCCTACGTAAAATAAGTTCCTCGCATCTACTAAGTTCATCGTAGCTATCATCCTTATCCTTCTTAAAGGTTCGTCCTCTCTACCCTTTTCCTTCAAGTCATTATAAATCAGCAAGAATTCCCTAGCATACTCATCAACTCTGTCACCGTAACTCTCGATCTCCTCAACCAAACTACTCGGTACAAACCATTCTTCAGGATTATTGCTTGAGAATATGGTAAATAACTCACCGAAAGCCTTGTCGACATCAGCGCGGTTGATCTCGTCTACAATAACGTAATAATTACCGTCAATAATCCTTGAAGCCCTCACATAGGCTTGGACTAACAAACCACTTTTCCAGTAAACGGAACCGCTAATAAAGCTCTCCCCGCCGACCAAGTTTCTTCTGAACCACAAAGAGTTGGCCGTAAAGACAGAAAAACACTCATCGTTGTTATCTGTCAAACCCTTGACCACTCTCAAGGCTAAACTGGTCTTACCTACACCGGGTGGGCCGATAAGTAAAACATTTCCTATCTTTAGTGCAGCCTTCAATGTTTCCACGTCTACACTTGTGTAAAAATCATGTAAATCCACTTCCCCTTTCCCGATACACTTCACTCCTTCAGTCTTTTGTACTAACAAGTCTTGAACTTTGGGTAGATTGACTTGTAAACCGTGTTTACCCAGTGCGGTAAGGTAATTCTGATATAAATCAAGGACGACCTCGTCCATTCGTACTCCTTTTAACTCTCTCCACAGTCTTTTCAGCCTGTAGAAAACGGAGTTAATGAAGCCTAGTGCTTCGCTATCACTTAACGTGTAACTGTATAGTGCTAACTTTTTGTAAAATTCGGTAGTTTGAAAGCTTATAGGAGCCCCGGATTTCAACTCCTTATCCTCCGGAAGCATATTTATGAATTGGGCCAAAGCGATTGGGTAAAGCATATTGTTAAAGAATGTGTATTTCCTGCTGTCACGTGACTCGTTCATAATTTCCTCTATGAACTGCTTATCCCTTGAATTGTCTTTCAGTTTCTCAAACGGGTCTATTCCCCTTTGAGAATATGAATAATAAAAGGGCAATAGACGGTAAACGTCGAGTAATGCCCGTGTCCCTCGTATATAGTCGGTTAAGTCCAAATCGTATTTCCATGCCAAGAAAAAACCTAAGGCTAAATTTTTAGTTACTTCAAACGGATCTTGAGTACTTAAAACTTCGTACGCTGATTCGAAGAAACTTTTAACATCGCTATTCGCGTTGTCTGGAATGAACAGTACGTAATTGTAACTTCGATGCAGTTCTTCGACAAATCCCTTTATGTCATTGCGCTTTTCCTTTAACGAGTAAGTAAAAGCTAAACCCAGAACTTTTATAGCATTGACCTTTATTTCGCACTCTTTAGGAACGTAACCACTAATGTTAAACACGTCTACTTTTGCGTAACCGTTAATATTGGAAGTAGAGAAATCACCGCATAATTTCTTTAGATCGATGGGCATCTAAGAAAATACTTAATCACACTTTAAAAATTATTTAGTGAACATTATCGGCCAGTAATGAGATAAATAGGATGTATAAAATACCACTCAATATCCTATCCCTTTCACTCCTTGACAAGGATGGGGAAAGTCTCGGTTTAAATGTCTTTTTGATCTCTTCATATCATACCAGAGTAAGGTATCTTGTTTCTTGAGTAATATTATGGTATGAGGATAGTAACACTTAAGGTAAAGGACGAGTACTAGATATAGCTGAAAAAATGGTAGAGATGGGTATCGCTAAGTCAAGAAATGAAGCATTTAATATTATTATTGCTTACGGAGTGAGTAGGGCTAAAGAAGAGTTAAAGAAGAAGGAAAAAATCAAAGAACTAACTGAAAAATGGTTAAAAGAAGGGATACCTTTCGAGCTACCGACTTCTGAAGACTTATTAAGGGAAAGGGAATGAAATATTATATCGATAGCAGTATTATAATAGCTCTAATTAACGAGAAAGATCCGAACCACGAAAAAGCTATTGCAAATTATCCCAAAGACGGAGAAAAGGTAATAAGCAAGCTTGTAGTTGCTGAACTTTATTCTGTCTTTTCGCGAACTCTTAAACTCTCAGAAGAAGAGCTTAATGCCCTCGTAGGTTATGCTCTAGAGAAATGTGGTTGTAAAGTAGAGGATGTAGAATTCAATAGAGTATTCGACCTTGCCTTGAGGATAAGTAACAGAGTGAAATTAAAGACATTCAGTTTAAAACTCCTCATAAACATCAATAAACTTCTTATACCACTCCTCATACTCCTTTCTGGTAACAACGTGAAGTTCTAATGGGTCTCCAAACCCTATTTTCTCCTTAATTTTAGAAGAAATTTGAGCCTTATCCCATATAGTCTTACCTTTTTCAGTTATTATCAGAACGTCTATGTCACTATCAACTCTATAATTCCCCCTTGCAACTGAGCCGAATAGAATTACCCTACACTCTTTGTCGATTTCCTCAACACAAATCCTCTTAATCTCCCTAACGTAATCTCTCGCGTGAGCCAAAATCTCCTTCCTTTTATTCCACCACTTATATAATTCCCAAAACATGTAAAATCCCCCTAACTACATTTAATGTTTTCTCAACGGTGTTTTTATCATATTTATAGGGTAAATACCTCGACGCAATGTACGATTGTTCTAGCACGTCAAGAACCACGTACTCCTCCCTCATTATCTTTTCCAATTCTTTATTTTTTGACAATTCAACTACTTGACTTAAGAGCTTCTTTATATCATGGGTTTTCTCAAAACCACCTGTTAGTTGATATAAAGTGTATTTCAACGAAAGTTGTAACGCTTGCTCAAGATTAAACATCGCTAAATTGTACTTACCCTTCCTCAAGTTTTCCTCAGCCTCTTCAAAGAAATCAACCGCGTTCTCTCTTAAATACTCAGCCATAATTATATTTCAGCTAAATCAAAAATAAAAACTGTAAGTGGTTTAGAGTTGAAACTTAGATTAACATTAATATGAGCGGTGAAGTATGAAAGGGATGCTGACGTGATATCGGTGATTTTGGCTGAAAAAACATAAGAGCGTTAAGGCGCTATAACTCACTACTCATATTAACCATTCGATATTACAATCAGCCGCCTTACTAAAAATTTTATAGAAAGATAGTTCGTCTCCTTGCCTTACTATTCTATAATGTCACGGAGCTATATAAGTCTTTTCTTGCTTTAGTCCTACTCACTTTTCATCCGTAATAGTCTGTCAAAGCCTTCCTTGCTTTCTTTTGTGTAAGCAATCGGTTAGTCGGCATCGCTAAAAGTACAATTGCAGTGTCTACTGCAGCCATTAAAGTTCCTAACGATGAAACAAGGGGCACAATTTTCTGGTTCGTAGTTAGCAATGTTAAAGAAGTTAATTCAAGGTCAACTTTTAATTCGGTTCATACTACCTACTATTATTCTACGTTAAGAAAGATAAGCCTTTGAAAGAGCATTAAAAACTTTCATAGAACCTCTTTTTAATTCCCCATACTATCATAATATGTGAACTTACAAGATTACTTAGATAAGCTGAAAGCTTTCAATTGGAAGGATTATAATATATATTACGCCGTGTTATTCGGCTCTCTAGCTAAGAAAGGGAAAGGTAATGACATTGATATTGCAGTAGAATTTAAAGAGTTAAGCTTTGATGATTACATGAAATTATGGAAGGATCTCTCAGATTACTTGGATACGGAAAAGATAGATCTTGTTTCAATAGATGATAATACCAGTTGTTACTTAATTCATGAGGTATTTAATTACGGTCTAATTCTTTATAAAGAAGACTGGTCGAGAGATCACAGGAGAGCAGTAGTTTGTGAGGATTTCTTAATAGATGCTAAAAAATTGGATTTAGTAGGAAGGGAAGTTAGAGCGGTGATGAGAGAATGGCAATCTTAGATAAACTACTTGAGGACCTTAAAGATTACACTAGCAAATTAGATGAAGTTAATAATGTAGATTTAGATAACTGGTTTAACTTATTTGCGATACTTCACTTGCTTCAAGTCCAAGCTCAGTCATTCATTTACTTAGTTCAAACACTCTTACGAATATGGGAATATCAAGCCAAGGATATAGAGATTCTAAAAGAAAGCTTTATGAGAAAAACTTGATAACTGCTGAAGAAAGGGATTTTTTAATTTCCGTGGTTGGATTTAGGAACATTATTGTTTACGAATATGCAACAGTTAATCCCATTTTCGTTAAGAAGATAATAAAAAATAAGGAATATAGAAGATTACTCGAAATAGCCTACAATTTGAGGGAGAAAGCTAAGAATTATTGGGATTGTTAAACTTTCTTTTCCAACCTACTTAGTATTGACTTCACTTGCCTTTCCAACCTACTGAGCCTGCTCTCCACGTCGTCCTCGTAATCGTCATAAAAGCCAAAAAGCCCTCTAATTCTTGAAAATACAACTTCTCCAAGATTTTCGAGAGCAGGACTGTGACCTTTCTTGACTACCTTGTAAAGTTTCTGTACCCTCCCTACACCTATAGGCAAAATCATTATTCCTCCTTCTCTAAGCTGTTCGTAAGGTTTACATAAGAGAGTAGGTGCAGAGGCCCAGGCTATCACTCTATCAAAGGGCTTCTCTTCTTCATGTCCTAACGTTCCGTCGCCTAATACTAACTTTATGTTTTGGTACTCGGTAAGTAATCTAGAAGAGTATTTATACATTTCATCGTTAATTTCTATACTAACAACCTTGTCAACAATTTCCGCAATTAATACAGTATAATAACCTATCCCTGTTCCTATTTCTAGGACCTTTTGGCCTTTGTGCAAGTCTAATTCATCAAGCATATAGATTCCTAAACTTAACGCAGTAGTATTTATTCCGGGTAAAATAGGTAAAGCTTCATCAACGTGAGTATAGGCATAACTCCTTAGATTCTCCGGCAAGAACTTTGCTCTATCAACCTTCTTGAACGCTTCGGCTAGCTCTGGGTTCTTAATCTTCCTAAGAATTTCCTCCTTTTCGGTCATAAGTACAATAAGATTTAGTAGAAATAAAGGTTTAGCCATTTCATGAAGGTATTAAATAAATTGACATTACTTTCAAACATGCAATTGGGTATTATTTCAAACCAAAGAACATAAACCATTATACATGGGACTTCGATAGTATGGTTTCCTGTGCCAAAATTTGATTCTCCATTTATCTTTACTAAATTACTAGATGAGAAAGGGGAAATTCTCTATACTTCCTGAGAAAAAGAGAGCACTAAACAGTATTATGAGCACCCACTAGTTTTAACTACTGAAGTAAAAACAGAAATAGGAGGTTCTTTAAAGATCATCGATTTACTACCTCTGGGAGAGACTGTAATAATAAGGAAAGTGGAAAGTGACGTACCCTTTACAGTAGTTTTCAAACCGGCTTTTAAATATGCACGTTATAGGCCAACAATATTAAGGGATAGATTCGTTAACTCTAAGGGAAGAGATTGCGTAGGATAACCCCTTCAAATATTCCAGGGAAAAGTTAGGAAAGGATAAGCATGGCAATTCAATGTTCTGCATAGAAGTAACTGGAGATATAAGGATACTTTATAGCGTTGATCCGAAAAATTGTATAGTTTTCATTTGGGAGATTGGGTCTCATAAGAAGGTTTACCGACGTTAGTTCTCTCCTTAGCTTTCTTTTCCGCAATCTCCTTAAGCTTAATTACTTCATCTTTACTTAACTCCACATAATAATATTCTCCGTCTTTTCCGCTCCTCATATGTACAAACTCTACAAAGAGGTTATTAAAACGATATGCTAATCGAATTCTCTTATCGAATTTTGAAAAATTGTTAAGTAAGCAGTATAAGTGCATATGTGGGATCCCGGCTTTCTATTCTCGTTAGAAAAATTGTATAAACTCTCCAGCCTACCACAAAAATTTCAACCTCAAGCTCTACACTCTCTGGTCTAGGGTTGCTTAGTATTTAGCTTATATTTAAGATAATATACGAAAAGAGAAAATTTTTAAATACGTTTCCTAAATCTTTTAATGTGGTTTGCGAGAAGTGGGAATTGAAATTCATGATGAAGAAAGTTAAGGAAGCTAGAGATTTGGCTAGATTTGTTGCCAGAGAATTCTCCAATTTGGAATATCTCATGTTAATTGTCGATAAACTTGAATTGATAAAAGAAAATCCTGTTAAATACTCCAGAGAGAAATTAGGAAAAGATGTGTACGGTAATCCAATGTTTTCCCTAGAAGTAACTGGAGATATAAGGATACTTTACAGTGTGGACTCAAAAAATAGCTTTCATTTGGGAGATCGGGTCTCACAAGGACGTTTACGGTCGGGATTAAGCTCATAATAAGCCTCAATCAACATCTTCCTAAACTCTTCTAAATCCTCCTTACTTTCAATTACTAAGTAACCTTCTCCCTTTTCATCCCTATCTTCAATTCTCATATATGTATATTTGCTACTAGGCATTAAAAAAGGATATGCTGATTACTCTCATTGAATTTTGAAAAAATTGAGCAAAGAATGAGGTTGGATCCTAACGTTAAACTTACGCCTTCCTCTAGGTCGGGGATGAATAGCCCTTATCATTTAGTCAGGGTAAGATTACTATGTAACAGCAGTTATGGGAATCTTAGGGAGGTAATACCAAGAAGTCGGTATTAGCGAGAAGTTTTTAATTTTAGACGTCTTCATACTGAAAAGATGTCAAACGGAAAAGGACAAATCGAGTT